>SVSU01000004.1 GCA_015064135.1 Oscillospiraceae bacterium | reverse complement strand
GGATGAGGTGTACCGCCTGCCCTTTATGCGCACATATCACCCTATGTATGAGGAAATGGGCGGTGTCCCTGCCATTGCGGAGGTGAAGTTTTCCATTACGCACAACAGAGGGTGCTTCGGCGGTTGTAATTTCTGTGCACTGGCATTCCATCAGGGACGCGCCGTTACCTCAAGAAGCATTGAATCCTGCGTGAAAGAAGCGGAATTGATCGCCGCTATGCCCGATTTTAAGGGGTATATTCACGATGTGGGGGGACCCACCGCAAACTTCCGCCGAGCCGCTTGTGACAAACAGCTTGAGCATGGCGTTTGTCAGGACAAAAGGTGTCTTGTACCCCGTCCGTGTAAGAATCTGATCGCGGATCACAGCGAGTATATCAGACTCCTTACCGCTATTGAGCAGGTTAAAGGGGTTAAAAAGGTGTTCATTCGTTCGGGTGTGCGGTTTGATTATCTTCTTGCCGACCGAAGCGATGCGTTCTTCCGCAAATTGGTGAAGGATCACGTCAGCGGTCAGCTTAAAGTGGCGCCTGAGCACTGTGCATCCAATGTGCTGTCTCATATGGGAAAGCCCGATGTGGCGGTGTATGATAGATTCAGAGAAAAATACATGAAGCTCAATGAGCAGATGGGTAAGAATCAGTTTCTGGTGCCCTATCTCATGTCCAGCCACCCGGGAAGCACCATGGACGACGCGGCAGAGTTGGCGCTGTATACCAAAAAGATCGGTTTGGCGCCCGAGCAGGTTCAGGATTTCTATCCCACCCCGGGAACCGCTTCCACCGTTATGTTCTATACGGGAATAGATCCGTTTTCGGGGAAAAAAATCTATACTGCCACGGATTACAGAGAAAAACAGCTTCAGCGCGCCCTTCTGCAATGGAGAAAACCCGAAAACCGCCGTATGATCTATGAGGCTATGAATTATTGCTCCGACCGCGGCAAGGAAATGCTGAAAGAGCTGCTCTCGGGGGTCAGACCGCCATCAAAAGAGAGATCGGATAAGGATGTTAAACGAAAAGAGGGAAATAAACCCGTAAAAACGGATGGCAGACGAGGCGACGGAAGAAGAGAGCCGCCCGGTCGGGGTAAGAAAAGCAATGTAAATTCCGTACCCCATCAAAAAGCCAAATTCACGGGAAAGCCGCGCGGCAAAAAGAGAGGTTAAGTATGTTTGAAGTAAATGATGCATCTGTGGGAATTATCGGAGGTGCGGACGGCCCCACAGCCATATTTGTGGCAGGCCCCGATCCGCTGTGGTATGTCGGTGTGGGGATCGTGGCAGTTGCTGTTGCGGTCGGAATCGTTATTTTGGTGAAAAAGAGAAAAAACAGGGATAAGAAAGATTGATAGAAAGGCGTGGGGCTATGAAGATTCTGATGGTGACAATGAAGATGGATATCGGCGGTGCTGAGACCCATATTCTGGAGCTGTGCCGCGAACTTGGGAAAATGGGGCATACCGTTACCCTTGTGTCAAATGGGGGTGTGCATGCGGATATGCTCGTTTCCGAGGGGATCGATCATGTGAAGCTGCCCCTTGACCGAAAGACACCTCATGCGGTCGCTTCTTCCTTAAAAGGGTTGGAGAAACTGATTACAGAGGGGAATTACGATCTTGTTCATGCCCATGCAAGGATTCCGGCTTTCATATGCGGCATTCTTTGGAAAAAGCATCGGTTCCGTTTTGTCACCACGGCTCACCTGAATTTTTCCATCAACCCCCTTTGGAGAAGGTTGTCCTGCTGGGGAGAGCGTTCCATGGCGGTAAGCGACGACATCGGGGAATACCTGGTGCAGGAATACGGATATCCTGCGGATAAAATAAGCGTTACCATCAACGGTATCGATACGGTGAAATATTCCGCAGATGTACCTTACGATGATTTTCTCGCGGAGTTTCACCTGCCCACGGGGGATGAGCGAAACCGACTGGTATATGTCAGCCGACTGGACGAGGACCGTGCCGACCCTGCCTACCGCATTGTAAACATCGCCGAAAAGCTGGATGAAGCCATTCCCGATCTCGATATCATCATCGGCGGAGGCGGAACGGAATTTGATAAGATAAACCGCATGGCGGAGGAAGTGAACAAAAAAGCAGGCAGACGGTTGGTGACGATGACGGACAATCGTTCCGATATCAACAAAATCATGTCGTGTGCCGATGTTTTTGTGGGAGTTTCCCGTTCTGCCCTTGAAGCAATGGCGGCATCCAAGCCTGTGATTATTGCAGGAAACCAGGGGGCTCTCGGGATTTTTGACGAAAGCGTTATCGCTCCTGCCATGGATACAAATTTCTGCTGCCGAGGATATCCTCAGGCGGATGAGGGTGCCCTTTTTCGGGATATTACCGCCTTGTTTGGTGAGTCCAAAGAACAGCGCAGGGCGAGGGGAGAATGGTGCCGTTCGGTGGTAATGAAATACTATACGGCGGAGCGAATGGCGAGAGACTATGTGTCCATGTATGAGCGAACACTGCGCTCTCCCATACCCTTCCGGGGAGAGGCCGATGTGGTAATCAGCGGTTACTACGGCTTCGGGAATATGGGGGATGAGACCCTCCTTGATACCATTGCCCAGAGCCTTTCGGAGGAGATCCCGGGGGTGAAAATTTCGGCACTGACCCGAAAGCCGAAAAGAGATCGGATGAAAAAAGGGATCAACTGCATCGGAAGAACAGATATTATCGGTATCATTCGCGCACTGAAGGGGGCAAAACTGCTTATATCGGGAGGCGGAACCCTGTTCCAGGACGGCACAAGCAAGCGCAGCCTGTGGTATTACGCAGGAATTATCCGTTTGGCGAAGAAAATGGGAACGAAGGTTTACGTTTATGCCAACGGTATCGGCCCCATTATGGATGAGAAGAACCGCAGGATCACGGCAGAGGTTGTGGGCGGCGCTGATTGCGTGACGGTGCGTGATCCCGACTCAAAGGATGAGCTGATTACCCTCGGTGTTGACGGAGAAAAGGTGAAGGTCACGGCAGACCCTGCTTTTCTCACGGGTGGATACACGGGCGAAAAGCTTGAGAAGGCAATGCAGAAGCGCGGTCTCTCTGCGAAAACTCCCTTCTTTGCGGTGTCTCTCCGTCGGTGCGAGGGAAAGCTGGCGCAGCTTATCGACGAGGAGCGTTTGGTGGAGGAAACAGCGGCAGCCTGTGCCGAGATCGGAGAAAAGTTCGGCTTATGTCCCGTCCTTATTCCCATGCAGCCTCAGAACGATGAGGAGATCTGCCGACGGACAGTGGAACGGATCAACGAGAGACTGGGCAGGGATTTTGCGTGCATTGCGGAGCCCGAAACGGCACCTGAACTTGTGGGAATACTCAGTCAGGCAAGGTTTGTGGTGGGAATGCGGCTTCATATGCTGATCTTCAGCGGATGCGCCCGGGTTCCCGTTATCGGATTGTCCTATGACCCGAAGATCGACTCCATTATGAAGCGGCTGGAGCAGCCATATATTCTTTCCGTCAGAACCCTTGAGTCAGGAGAGATCGTCTGCTGTGCCGAGGATATAATGCGGCATCACGACGAGATTACAGACACGGTCAGCCGTCATGTAACAGAGATGGCTGCCATGTGTCATGCGGATGTGCACAGAGCCTCGGAGCTTTTGGGATAATTTTGTGGGGGGAAACTTTCTTCGGAACGGTTTCCCCTGAGTTTTACCGATAATATTTTGCATTAAAATACTTATGACGTGGGATTGATTATGAAATTTTTACATACATCAGATCTGCATCTGGGAAAACGGCTGCATGAGATGCCGCTTATCGATGACCAGAGGCATATTCTTTCGGAGATTTGTCGGATAGCCGAGGAGAATAACTGCGATGCCGTGGTTGCGGCAGGGGATATTTACGATAAAAGTGCTCCTTCGGCGGAGGCAGTCGCCCTGTTTGACCGATTTGTGACGGAGCTTCACGAGAAGGGAATTGCGCTGATTGCCAATTACGGAAACCATGATTCGGCGGACAGAGTGGGGTTTGCATCCGCACTGCTCAGCAAAAACGGAGTTTTTCTTTCCCCTCGATTTGACGGAAAAGTGGAAAAGGCGATATTTCGGGATGAGTATGGCGAGGTGCGGGTTCATCTTCTTCCGTTTCTGAAGCCCGTTACGGTAACTGCTACCTGTCCTGATGGGGATTTTGATTCATGGGATGGTGCACTTGGGTATGCCATAGGACTGGCGGAGGCGGATTTTAGTCAGCGAAACGTGATCGTGTGCCATCAGTTCGTTACGGGAGGGGAACGCTCGGAATCCGAGGAAGTAAATGTGGGCGGAGCAGATAATGTTTCGGCTTCTCTCTTTGACGGATTCGATTACGTTGCCCTCGGACACCTGCACAAGCCTCAGAGAATCGCCTGCGACACGGTACGCTATTCCGGCTCACCTCTTAAATATTCCCTGGACGAGCACAATTCCGAAAAGTCCGTGGTTATTGTCACTCTTTCGGAAAAGGGAAGGTGCGACACGGAGACGGTTCCTCTTGTGCCCCTTCATGATGTACGTCGGCTTTGCGGAACATATGAAGAATTGACTCTTCGGAGAAATTACGAGGGGACGGAGACGGAGGATTATTTCCATGTTGTTCTCCTGGACGAGGACTACATTCCCGATGCCCTGTACCGTTTGCGCACGATTTACCCCAACATTATGAAACTGGAGTATGCAAATATCCGTTCCGCCCATAATGCGGATATGGATGAAGTGTCGGATGCATTGGCAGGGGAGGAGGAGATGACACCCTCCGAAATGTTTGAAGCATTGTATCGCGTGCAGAATAATGCTCCCATGAGCGAATCCGAACGTTCCTTGTCAGAGAGGATTTTTGAGAGACTGAATAGGGAGGATGGCGTATGAGACCGATGAAATTGACAATGTCTGCCTTTGGGCCCTATGCCGACCTGACCGTGATTGATATGGAACGGCTGACGGGAGGCGGACTGTACCTCATCACGGGGGACACGGGAGCCGGAAAAACAATGATTTTCGATGCCATTGCCTATGCTCTTTACGGTGAAGCGAGCGGTACGGGACGGCAGAGCACCATGCTGCGGAGCAAATATGCGGAGCCGGGGACAGAGACTTTCGTGGAATTGGAGTTTCTTCACGGTAGCAAGCGGTATATTCTGAAGCGTGTCTACGGGAAGGAAAGGATCAAGCGAAACGGAGAGCGCGTGGAGGAAAAGTCTGCGGAGGCTTCCCTCATCATGCCCGACGGACGGGTCATCACAAAGCATAAGGATGTAACGGCGGCGGTAGAGGAGCTCGTCGGTCTTGACAGCGGACGGTTCAGGGGAACAGCCATGCTTGCACAGGGAGAATTCCGTGAGTTTCTCTTTGCGGATACGACAAAGCGGCTTGAGGTTTTGCGCAAACTGTTTAATACGGATATCTATCTCCGTTTTGCCGATGAAGCAAGGAGGGAGTATTCCACTGTTCTCAGAGAGTATGAGATGAAAAAACAGGCAGTTGAGCAGATGCTCTTTATGGTGGAATGCGGTCGGGATTCGGCATACAGAGAAAAACTGGCCGATGTAAAGAGAAACGGAGCTTTTTCGTCAGATGCGGCAGAGGTGATTGACGGTATCATAGAGGAGGACGCTGCATTGGCGAGTGAGCTGTCAGCCCTGTGTGAAAAAGCAGAGGAAGAATTGCTTCGAGCCCGGACGCTTCTTTCAAAGTGCGAAACAGACAGGAAAAACGAACAGCGTCTGATAAACGGAAGGGAATATCTTCGCAGTATTGAGGAGGATATCGGTGCCCTCGAGAAAAAAGCAGAGGAGCTTCTCGGTGACAAAGAAGTTTATGATGCGCAGGATGCGTTTGTGAAACGAGTAGAGCTTCAGCTTCCTGACTATATTCGTTTGGATGAGGCAAAAAAGGCACTTGCAGAGGCAAGAGTTGTGGTGAAAGAAAAAGGGAAGCGGATAGGTGAGCTTTACGATAAAAAGGAATGGTTGGAAGGGGAGCTTGAATCCATCAAAACAGCTTTGGACAGGCTGGCGGAGACCGATCGTGAGAAGCTTTCCGATACATATAATACCGCACGAATGCAAAAAGCGGACGCGGACGGACTTATTCTTCAGATACGTTCCCTTGAGGAAAAGGAACGATCGCTGTCTGCTATGCGAGAGAAGTACCGCATTGCTGCAGAAAAGAGCGATGGAGCTTCGGCAGAGTTTTTTGCCATGGAGCGCGCTTATTTTGACGGAATTGCGGGGATTCTCGGGGAAATGCTGACGGAGGGAGAACCATGTCCTGTGTGCGGTTCTGCGGAACATCCCTTCCCGGCAAAGAGAAATCATGGTGTGCCTGACAGAGAAGAATTGGAGAGCCGCCGCGTTCAGGTGAACCGCTTGGCGCAGGAGGCACAACAGCTTTCCGAGAAAGCAGGACAGCTCAGCGGTGTCTGTACAGCGGAAAAGGAAGGGATCCTTCGGCGAGGTGCGGAGCTGTTTGGTGAGGAGACGGATGGCGGAATATCATGCTTGCTTTCTCTTGCCGAGAAACGATCGGAGATGCTGGAGGAGAGGTTGACCGAATTGCTCGGGGAACTCCGACTGGCAGAAAAGGATGAGGCGGAGAGAGGACAGCTTCTTGAAAAATGGAGCGAATATTCAAAGCTTCTGTCTGAAACCGCAAAGGCGGCTGAGGAAGAACTGATCAGCGGGACCCGTGCGGAAGCGGAGGCAAAAGCATGGGCGGTCAGGTTATCGGATTTGGGTGACGGCTTGAATTTTGAAGGAAAAGCGGAGGCAGAGGATGCCATTCTCACCCTAAAGAAGCTCATGAAAGACTATGAAAAGAGACGGGATGATCTGGAGGGTGAGAGAAAAACCGCTCTATTGAAGCGAGAACGATATGCGGCAGCCATTGAAGAATTGGAGGAACAACTGAAGGACAGCATTGCCGAGGCATATGACACACTGACCGCGGAGGTTGAAGGGAAGGGGGAGGCGAGAAAAACGCTGACGCAATCCGCATCGGAGGTAGGTATCAGACTTGAACGCAACAGAACGGCGGCAGGAATTCTGGGGGAGCGTATGTCGGAGCTTTCGGTTGTATCAAAGCGGCTGGGTGAGGCGAAAGCCATTTCCGATACGGCAAACGGTGCTTTATCGGGGAAGGAAAAGCTGACCCTTGAGACATTCGCTCAGATAAGGCTCTTTGACAGAATCATCAGACGGGCAGGTACCCGTTTGATGAAGCTGACGGACGGACAATATGAACTGATCCGCCGTCGTGAAGGAGGACTCAAGGGGAAAAGCGGCCTTGATATTGATGTGGTGGACCACTACAACGGCTCGGTGCGCAGTGTGAAAACTCTGTCGGGCGGTGAGGCGTTCAAGGCATCTCTTGCGCTGGCGCTGGGGCTTTCCGATGAGACGGAGGCTGAGTGCGGCGGCGTTGTGATCGACTCCATGTTTATCGACGAGGGGTTCGGCTCCCTTGATGATGAGTCCCTGAGTCAGGCAGTGGCGATGCTGGCGTCCTTGTCGGGGGGCGGGCGTTCTGTTGGAATTATTTCTCATGTGGCTGAGCTGAGAGAGCGAATCGACAGACAGCTTGTGATTAAAAAAACCGCCGGTCGAGGCAGTGTGATAGGATAAAAGGAAAAAGCAGAAGACATCGGTATTTGATAAACCGAAACTTCTGCTTTTGGTTATTTTGTTTTCTTTTCGGGGGCGCAACTGAGCAGTACACCCACGATGACAACCGCACCGCCGATGAGCTGATATACCGTGATGTTCTCCTTTGCTATCACCGCGGAGCATACGATGCCGAACACGGGAATCAGATTAAGGAAAATTGCCGAAATGCCTGCGGACAGCTTTCTCAAACCGAAATTGTAGAGAAGGAGTGCCGCAAAGGAGCATCCGATGCAAAGAAAGAGAACCGAGCCGAGAACGGATGGGGCCCACGGTTTCCACCGAGCGCCTTCCGCCATGACGAAGGGGAGATAGAACACTGTACTTCCCAGCATCTGATAGAAGGTGAGTGTGGTGGAAGGGAATTTGTCCGCTACGATCCGTGTGGTGAAGCTGTAAAACGCCCATGTTACCCCGGCAACGATAAGACAAAGGTTGCCGAGCAGGGGATTTTCACCTACGGAGGATGAGGTGCCCGTAAGTACCCCCACACCGACAATGGCAAGGAGGATTCCCGCGGATTTCAAGAATGTGGGGCGCATTTTGTAGATGAGAAATTCAAAAAGCACCGTCATGGCAGGGAATGATGCCACCACCAGCGCGGAGTTTGCCGTAGTGGTAAGGCGCACACCGTAGTTTTCAAGGATGGTATAAAGGGTGATGCCGAGAAGACCGCTTACATACACCCATGCCATATCCCCTTTTGTGTGCTTTTCCGTTGTGGAAGGGATCACGGCAATTACAGCCGAGCCGTATTTTTTTCTGCCGTGTATTTGTCTCAGCTTTTGCACGAGCAGAACAAGGGCAAGTATCTCCGTTGTGATAAGACTTCGTACTGCCGCCACCTGAATGGGGGTCATGACACCGTAGCAGATGTCCGTGAACACATAGGAGGCTGCCCAGATCAGCATGGCGGCGATGGTTGCAATGTAGTAGACTGCCATACTTATTTTCTTTCGGCGTCGGTGAGACCCTTGCGGGAGGAAAGATCGGGATGGCGGTCTTTTATGACGGAGAATGCCTCGCGAGCCACATCTACGGTTTCCTTGATGTCATCGTCGGAGAGGGATGCGTTGATGAAGTGGTTGTGGTGGTTGGTGAAGAAGATACCGCGCTTTACACACTCCGCGATCCATTCCTGGTGGAGCATCAGACTGGGATCATCCGCAAGTCTGAGGTAGAACAGCGAGGGTACGCCCGAAACTCTTAGATCAAATCCGAAATCGCAGGCGGCACGAATGAGCTCATTTTTCAGCTTGAAGCCGCGGTCAAGAAGGATCTGCGGAGAATTCAGCCGTTTCATCTTCTCAATGCAGGCAATACCTGCGGCGAAGGGCACCGCGGAGAGCCAGTAACTCCCCGTATAGGACAGGGATGAGATGGTGTTCTTTAAAAATTCCTTGCCGCAGAGGGCAGAGACATTATATCCGTTGGCGAGGGCTTTGCAGAAACAGATCAGATCTGCCTCAAATCCGAAATAGTGGTCGCTGCCTGCAATATCAAGACGGAATCCTGCGCGAACATCGTCTACGATGAGAACAGTATCGTTTTCGGTACAGAGCTTGCGCACCTTCTGCCAGAATCCCTTTTCGGGGAGGATGTTGTCGCGGAAATTTCCGTGCATATAGGGCTGGGAAATAACAGCGGCTATCTCGCCCTTGTATTTCTCAAATGCCTCCTCCAATGCAAATTCATCGTTCCAGGGAAGGTGGATATTGTGCATGACATCTTCTTCGATAATGCCTGCGTAGTCGATTTTCTGCGTCCAAGGGGCAACGCCGTGATAGTAGCCGTCAAAGAAAATGATCTTTTTGCGATGGGTGTAAGCGCGCGCTGCCATAACAGCAAGGGTGGTCACATCGTTTCCGTTTTTTGCGAAGAACGCCCAATCTGCGGAGGCTACGGTGTCCACAAGAAGCTCTGCGAAGTCGATCATGACGGTGGAGGGGGAGGTCATGCAGTCCCCTTTTTCGCGCTGTTTTGCCGCCGCTTCGTCCACATCGGGGTCGTTGTAGCCGAGAACGTTGGGGCCGTATGCGCACATATAGTCAATATAGCGATTGCCGTCCACATCCCAGATGTAGGAGCCCGACGCCCTATCCCCGAACAGTGGGAAGGCTTCAACGGGAATAAAGCATCCCTCGGCAGGACCGAGATGGCCGTAAACCCCCGAGGGGATGACCTTCATGGCACGGGCAAATTCAGCCGCGCTTTTCTGATGGGTGTATATATCTCTCATTTTATAAACCAAACCTTTCACATTTTTCGTTTATCCGTCAGGGATTATCTGAGATACAGTTCAACTCTCGACAGGATACGGTTCATATTGTCGATCTGTGAGATCATACCACCCATGCGAACGCCGCCCGTTCCCACGGAAGCAACGCTGTTTATCTTGCCGTCGAAAAGGTCTCGTGCGGTTTTGATGTCGGCGAATTGCATGAAGGACATGATGCGATCGGGGACGATAGATGAATAGGTGAGTCGGTGATTCTTTGCAATGAGAGCAACGCTTTCCGCACCTGCGATCTCCATTTTGATAACACCGTCGGTGATATATTTGGCACTCGCCATGCCCACCTTGTCGTGATTTGCGATCTGGCAGATGGCGCCTGCAATCACATGGAACATGAGAAGGGTGCTCTGCTCAAAGAAAACGGGGTCACGGAGATCTTCTTCAGTGGGGCGGAGATATCGGGTGAGCAGGTCGGTCAGCTTGGTGAACTTGTTCAGAAGAAAACCGATCTTTGTGAAGCCCTTTGTGGGAATGGGAGTCACCTTTCCGTCGATCATGCCGTTGAATTTTTCCGGGGAGGAGAAGGGAATTTTGATCACGCAGTCCTCCACGCCGCCCTTCATAATACATTTTCCGCCCACAAAAGTGAACGTGGCGGAGGGGCCGTCCTTTACGGCAAACCCGATGGAGGCACCGGATTTTCCGAGGATCTTTTGTGCTTCCGGTACCATGTCGCAAAGCTTCACCAGTCCGCCGAGTACCGCGTACATATTGATGTATGCCAATGTTTTCTCGTCCATAATTACTCCATTGAAAGGGAGATACCCTTATTCGATCGTTAATTCGTATATTCCCGTCAATTTCTCGGGAAGGGGATTATTTTCAAAAACGCCTGGGGAGGTGGGGGTGATACCTGCCGCATATCGGAAGTAGAGATAAATCGGTACCGCCGACCAGCCGTGGCAGAGGCTTCCGCCGTAATTAAAAGCTCTGCTTCCGTCAAGGGTTTCCCAAAATGTGGTGGCACCGTTCTTTATCATGTGTCCGTAAGATTTTGACACATGATCGAACACGAAACGGGTGTAGTCACCGGGGCGCTTCATCAGTGCATCGTAGAAGAAGATGCTGTGGGACAGAGTTACGGGGAAGAGGTCGGTGTTGTTTGCCAGATTTTCGAGTACGCGGTCAAGCTCCCCGTCGGGGCAGATACCGCTTGTGACAGCAAGTGCATTGGCAAGCTGGGACAGGTGATAACTGTGTGTTTCTCCCGATTTTTCAAGATAATAGGTGAGGTAATATCCGTCCTTTTCGTTGTAGAAGGTGCGGTGTGCCGCCTCGTTCAGTTTTGCCGCAGATGCCGTCCATTCCGCCGCTTTTGTGTCATCGCCGAGATGGGCATAAATCTTTGCAAGGCTTTGGTATGCCATGGAAACGAAGGCGCACAGCGGCAGGTCGTATGTCTGGTCAGCTTCTGTTTCGGGTCGCTTTTCGTATCCCTCAAGGAGCTTCTGCCATTCGTAGAAATTCCAGTACTTGCGGTAGAAGAATTCCTTCTGCAGTCCCGTTTCGCCCCCACGGTTGAGGAATCCCATACAGATTCGTTCCGCTGTGGGAAGCATTTCCGCCGCAAAATCACGGTCTCCCGAATAGAGAAGGTATTCCCAAAGCTGAATGGCAAATATTGCGCTGAAACAGGGGATGGTGATGCATACTCGGGCAGGTGAGCAGAGCTCAAGAAGGTCGTCATCGCGGATGGAAAGTGCCATCAGTCGAATAGCAGCCTTCGGCATATCGAATTCGCGGAATGCGTAGTAGCCGCAGAGCATCTGATTTCGCGAGTCCATGGTGTAAAGCGCCTGCTCGCGCCACGGGCAATCCTCGTAATGCTCGTGCATACACATGAGGAGAGTTCGCTTTGAGATATCGTAAATCTCATTTGCCATACGGTCGGCACAGCGGAAGGTTACATCGGCGGCGGTGGGATAATCCGTGGGGGTAATGCCCACATAATCGAGTTTTGCTTCAGGGGCGTATATCTGAATGGCAACATAGCGGCATCCTGAGCGCTTGAAGGGGTGGATGAAGGTGTTTTTGCCTGCTTTTCCGTCGAATCTTGCGGCAAAGCAGCGTCCGAACAAGTCCGTGGAGACGCGAAGATCGTCCAGATGCTCGCCCCAGCCAACGATGAATTCCCCATCGCAGGGGAGGGTCAGATCAAGGGTGATAAGTCCTGCTTCTTCTCTGCCCATGTCGTATACCACATAGATACCGTCGGTGTTTTCTTCCTTTTTGAGGACAATACCGCCGTCGGAGACACATTCGTTGAGCCTGAGACGTGAGGTGAAGCCGAGGTACGCCTTTTGCATCCGAAGTCCCGGATTCCCCTCTGCCACTCCGTCCCGGAAGGACCCCGTAACAAGGGGTGTGGCGGCACAGCGGTCTTTGATAAGGAGCTTTTTGGTGGGTCGCTCATACAAGGTGTCGAAGCTCCTTGAGATGAAGGGTTCCTTTTCGGAAACGGGGCGTTCAATGAAGGAGTACTCAAAGGAGAAGGACAACTGCCCCGACACAAGAGCCACGGGACCGCTTACATAGTGGGGGTTCTTGTTTGCTTTTGTGTGGAGCCCGGATGTAAGGATCACCTCATCATTTTCTGTGAAGGCATACATTACACCGCCCACACCCTCGCGATAGGTGGAACTGTCCTCTTTCTGACAGTAGCCTGTAATCAGGATTTGGTTTTCCCCCTCGGTGAGAAAATCGGTGATGTCAACTTTGTCGTATACTTTGTAGGTGTCGGGATAATCCGCATATTGACCGCCTTCCCGGAACACACCGTTGATATACAGCGCGTAGTCGGAGTCTGCGGTGATAAAGAGGGAGTATTCCACCCCTGCTTTCTTTACCAATGTCTCGTGGAAGTCCGCGTAGGCATTGACGGTATCCTCCAAACCCTTCACCCAGATGAATTCGGCATTTTTGAATATGCTTTCCGATTTTTTCAGCCCTTTCATGGCGAACTCCTTTTATTTTGTGTTCGCTTCGATCATGGCATTGATCTTTTCGCGAAGATTTGCACAGTAATCACACTCTGTGGGGTATTTTGCGAAGGTGATGCTGTAATTGAGACCTTCTTCCATTGCCGCGAGTACGGCTTCTCTGCCGCAGAGGGATTCCGCCAGTCTCATGGCACGAAGGTCGTAAAGCGCCTGCAGGAATGCCTTGATGCGGAGGGTTTCAAGGGGCTCGCCGCTGTCACCGGGGTATACGGAGAAGCAGTCGCCTGCAGGTACGAAGTAGTCGCCGTCGGTACATTCAAAGGGGTTGACCTTGTGAACGGAGTTCTGGGAATAGTAGAAGTTGTAGCCCCACTGGAGGAAGCCTTCGATATCGTACTTCCAGAACTGAGAGCCGATGACACGGGTACGCGCCATGGGCATGGAAAGCATACGGTTGGAAACGCCCACGGACTGACCGCAGCAATAGTATGTCCAGAGATGGGGAACACCCTCGGCGATGAATTCGTCAATATGGTCATTGGAGGGAATGGGGTTAGGCAGAGCGCCTGTTTTGTAGAACTCGTAGTTGGAGAGCGCATCCATGATAACATAGCCGTCGAGGATATCCGCAACCTGCTCCTTTACCTTGGTGTACTGTTCGAGATGGTCGAGGTTGGGCTCGTCGGAAATGTGGAACATACAGCGCTTGTCCGCACCGTTCAGGGATTTCATTTTTTCGAGGAATGCGGTAAGGAGGGCGCGGATGAATGTGCGGTATTCCTCGGAGAGAGCATCGGTCTCCCAGCCGAAGAGCTTCACATATTCGCCGTTCACATAACCCATGATCTTTGGAGCATGGCCCGCACCCCACTGGGTATAGAGATGAGCAACTTCAAAATATTCATAGCCAACCTTGTCGCACAGCTTCACCCAGCGCTCCAGACGGTCGAAGCCGAATTCCCAGCCTGCGTCGGTCTTGTATACGTCAATCAGCTGTACGGTAGGACGCTCGCCGCCTACTTCCGTGTCAAGCGGGGGGGTGAAAATGGGGGTAAGGACGGTGTTGAGACCGTTTTTCACAGCGGTGCGCATGAACTTTTCGATGTATTCCCAGTGCTTTTCGCTGAAAATTTCTATTTCATAATAATCCGCAATGCAGTCACAGTGGAACCACTGCGTTACCTTGAAGTTCTGCTCGGGCAGATCGGCGCCGATGACCTTGATGGTGACGGTGACTTCAACGGGTTCTGCGTTTTCGTCCCACCAATCGCGGAAACGGATGGTGATGGGGTATTCGCCTGCAGGATAACCCTTGGGAACGGAAACGGTAACGAACATGGACTTTAGTTCGCCGTGGGGGACAAATACCATTTTTGTGGTGTCCACGGGGCGGAGCAGGTCGGGATAAAGACCGGGCTTTGTGCGGAGATAGTTGGGATCCTTTTCCTGCAGTGCAATGGGGAAAACGGGGTACATATTGGGGACCTGCTGAACTGCCTGGAAGGTAAGAAGCTCCGCAATGGGGGATTCCACTTCCATCTTTACAACCGCTTTGGGGATGTGCAGGGGGTTATCGGAGGTGTAGGCGATCTCAAAGAAGAAATCCTCACCGCCGAGAACGGTTCCTTTTGTGAATATGGGCTTTGCCGCAAAACTATCATCCCAGAAGCACTTTTCGTAGGACGGAACAGCCTTCAGTAAAATAGACATAATATGTAATCTCCTTTAATCTGTCGTTTATTCGTGGTTTATTCGCCGACGGTGAGCTCGTAAATACCTGTCAGCTCAACGGGCATGGGATTCTTCTCAAATACGCCGGGGGCAGTGGGGACGATACCTGCCGCATAACGGAAATAGAGGTAGATGGGCACTGCGGACCAGCCGTGGCAAAGGCTTGCGGCATATACGAAATCGTCGCCGCCGCGGATGGTTTCCCAGAACGCGGTTGCATTGTGGCGGAGCATATAACCGTAGGTTTCAGCCGCATCGGTAAACACATAACGACCGTACTTTTCGGGGCGCTTCATCAGTGCGTCATAGCGGAAAATGCTGTATGACAGCGTTGCGGGGAGGAGGGATTTGTTGTTGACGATGTTTTCGAGAACACGGTCAAGCTCATCCTCGGGGCAGATTCCTGCACAGACTGCAAGGGAGTTTGAAAGCTGGGACAGATGGAACTTTTTGTATTCCTCGGTGGTGTCATCAATCTTTGTGAAGTAGTAGCCTTCGTCAGCATTGTAGAACGCCTCGTGGCAAACCTTGTTAAGACGGTCAGCCGCCTCAGCCCATTTTGCCGCATTTGCGCTGTCGCCGAATTCCGCATAGATTTTTCCGAGGCTTTGATATGCCATTGAAACGAATGCGCAGAGAGGAAGCGCGTAGGTGTAGTCCTTTGAGCCGTCAAGTCCGGGCTGCCATTCGTAGAAGTTCCAGTAGTTGCCGTGAGTGAGTCGCTTCATCATGCCTTTTTCATCGGTGAGACGGAGGAATTCGCCGCAGATACGCTCAGCGGTGGGGATCATTTCCCGGACAAATTCGCGGTCTCCGGAGTACAGAAGATATTCCCATGTCTGAATGGGGAAGGCACACACGAATGTGGGAATGCACAGTCCCGTGATGGCAGGGGGGCAAAGGTCGATCATGTTGTCGTCGCGGATGGACAGCGCCATGAGACGGATGGAAGCCTTTGCAATATCGAATTCGCGGAAAGCGTAGTATCCGCAGAGCATCTGGTTTCTTGAGTCAACACCGTAGAGCGCCTGTTCGCGCATGGGGCAGTCCTCGTGGTGCTCGTGGAGGCAGAGGAGCATGGTGCGCTTTGCCACTTCGTAGATTGTGTTGTGGAGATTGTCGGCACAGTGGAAGGTGATATCTGCCGCTGTGGGATAATCGGTGGGGATGAGACCGGCATAGTGGATCTCAGCCTCGGGAGCGTAGATCTGCAGAGCGATGTATCTGCATCCGGAGCGCTTGAAGGGATGGAGGAAGGAATTGCGCCCTGCCTTGCCGTGGAACTGTGCGGCGTAACTGCTGTCGCTGACTGCCACATTGGTGCGGAGACGGAGGTCGTCAAGGTGCTCGCCCCAACCGAAGAGAAATTCCGCATCGCAGGGGAGGGTGATGTCAAGGGAAATGAGACCTGCTTCTTCTCTGCCGAGGTCGTAAACCACATAGATACCGTCGGTGCCGTCAGCCTTTTTCAGAAGCACACCGTCCTCGGTCTTGCATTCACCGTAGCGGAGACGTTCGGCAAAGCCCAGATATGCGTACTGCATTCTCTTGCCGGGATGCCCTTCATCAACGCCGTCGCGGAAGGAGCCTGCAACTACGGGAGTGACAGCACAGCGCTCCCCCGTCACAAGCTTTCGGATGGGTCGCTCGTGAAGTGTATCGAATGTTCTTGTTACAACAACCTCGCCGGGCTCAACACACTCTCCCTCGAAGAAGTATTCAAAGGAATAGAGCAGCTGGAATGTAACATTGGGCACCGGGCCGCTTTTGTAGTTGGGGTTTTTGTTGGCGCGTGTGTTGAGACCTGAGCTTACAACAGGCTCGCCGTTTTCCGTGAACACATACATGATACCGCTTGTTGCCTTGCGGTAGGTGAAGCTGTTTTCGTGCTGGCTGTAGCCTGTGATGAGAATTTCGTTCTCGCCTTCCTTGAGGTGATCGGTGATAACGATCTCGTCGTATACCTTGTAGGTGTCCTCATAGTCCGCGTACTGACCGCCATCGCAGTATTCACCGTTGATATACAGCGCATAGTTGGTGTCGGCGGTGACAAAAAGACGGTATTCCGCGCCCTCCTTCTTTGTAAGGGTTTCGTGGAAGTCCACATAGGTGTTTACGGTGTCAACCAGTTCCTTCAGCCAGATGTACTCGGCATTTTTGAATACACTTTCCGCTTTTTTCAGTTGTTTCATGATGGGTCTCCTTTTTGAGAATAAAACTTCTTATGTTTTGCATTGTGTTAGGGCATATCAGCAAACCGCAGGGTAATCTCTCCGCTTGAGAGGGTGCCGCATCGTCCGTCGGAGTATGTGACAAGCAGACCGCCATCGTCGTCGATACCCGTTGCCCGTGCGGTGAAAGCCTCGCCGTTTTGGAAGCAGACAATATCTTTTCCGATGACACAGGATAGTCTGCGGTAATCATCCATGTAGGAAAAATCGCCTTTTTTGATGGCGCAAAGAAGGGTCAAAAGCTCTGCCGTTATCTCTGCACAGAGCGTGTTTTTGTCGATTATTTTACCAAGCTCGGCAAACAGGGACGTGGCATTGATTCCTTCGGGAAATTCGGAAATGTTGACCCCCACACCGATGATGAGGTACTCCGTTATCCCTTTTTCGTAGTCGTTTACCGCCTCGGTCAGTATGCCGCACAGTTTTTTGCCGCCTGCATAGATATCGTTTACCCATTTGATCTCGCAGGAAAGATCGCAGACCGATCGGATCGCCCGTGATACCGCAACAGCAGCGGCGGCGGTGATTCTTACAGCGTCGGCAAAGGCGGAGTCGTGTTTTACGGCAAGGGTCATGTAAAGACCGCCTTTCGGAGAGGAGAACTGCTTGCCCTGCCTGCCTCTGCCTCCGGTTTGCGTCTCTGCTGTGATGAGCACGGGATTTTCGGGGGAGGCGGCTTCGATGTACTGTTTTGCATCGGTGTTGGTGGAGCCTGTGTTCTCCTTTTCAATGAGTATGATATGATGAATACCGCGCTCGGCGAGATGCTGTTCCGTTGTCATGCTCCACCATCCTTAAACGATATATTTCTTACCTTAATATTTTATCAGAACACAGCAGGTTTGTCAACAAGAGACGAATTATTAGGCATATTTCATTGTAAAGAATTTTTTTCGCCCCTTCAATGTATTTACTTCGGGCGAAGAATGTGTTATAATGTAGAGTGGGAGAAATGTGCAGCTTGTAATTTCAAGCGAACCCTCCCACTCCCGAGAATTTCCCTTACGGAAAATTCTCCGATGTGCGGTTTGATTTTATTGTATTATATAAATGTTAAAATGGAGAAGTATTGATGAAAAAAGAAAAGAAGGTCGTAGATCCCCGTTTGGGTATTGTAGGCGGACAGGCTGTCCTTGAAGGGGTTATGATGAAATCGGGTGAGAATGTGAGCCTTGCCGTGAGAGGCGAGGACGGAGGGATCACCCTTGACAATTCCAAGCACACCTCACTCAGAAAAAAACATAAGATATGCAATCTTCCCGTCATCCGCGGCTGTGTCAGCTTTGTGGAGCAGCTTCTTCTCAGTATGGATATGCTGACAAAATCGGCTGAGATGCTGGGGATTGAGGATGAACCCGAGACGAAGTTTGAAAAGTGGATTCAGGAGAAATTCGGCGACAATCTCATGAAGGTGGTGTCAGTCATCGGCATGGTGCTGGGACTTGTTCTCGGTGTCGGACTTTTCCTCATGCTCCCCACATTTGTGACCTCGCAGGTTGACTCCCTTTTGAAAGTGGAGATCCCCTTTGTGAAGTCACTTATCGAGGGTCTTATCCGTATGGCGATTTTTGTGCTGTACATCTGGGGTGTGTCCTTTATGAGCGATATCAAAAGAACATATCAGTACCACGGTGCGGAGCATAAGTCCGTTGCCTGTTTTGAGGCAGGATTGCCCCTCACCCCCGAAAACGCAAGAAAGTGCTCCCGTTTCCATCCGAGATGCGGAACCAGCTTCATTTTTGTAATGCTGTTCATTTCCATCATTCTCAATTCATTCCTGACATGGGACAATGTGTGGGTGCGCTTCGGCTCCAAATTGCTGATGCTCCCCATTATTGTGGGTGTGGGCTTTGAATTCCTCATGCTTGCAGGCAAGCACAGCGGAAATATCCTTGTGAAGATACTCTCCGCGCCCGGACTCTGGCTTCAGAGAATCACCACAAAAGAACCCGACGACAGCCAGCTTGAGGTTGCCCTCACTGCTCTCCGCCACGCTATTCCCGAAACCTTTGAGGAATCTTTGCTTGACAAAGATGAGAACGAAAAGGCGGCTGGGGAATGACTCTGCGGCAGATAGCTGAGAGGCTTGCCGAGGC
The DNA here is from genome assembly GCA_015064135.1 of Oscillospiraceae bacterium. Taxonomy (GTDB): domain Bacteria; phylum Bacillota; class Clostridia; order Oscillospirales; family CAG-272; genus UMGS1696. The sequence goes on along the minus strand of SVSU01000004.1, from coordinate 23,139 downwards.
AGGGATCGAAGGGGCACTCCATGAGGCTCTGCTCCTTGCCGAAGGGTTTACGGGACGCAGTTATTCCTCCCTTCGTGCCGCGGTTGACGAAGAGTTTACCATGTCGGACGAGTTTTCGGAAGCGGTCGGAAAGCGGTGCTCAAGGTATCCGCTTCAGTACATTCTCGGTGAGTGGGAGTTTATGGGCTTACCCTTCGCAGTGAACGAAAATTGCCTCATCCCGAGAAGCGATACGGAGATACTTTGCGAATACATCATCGAAAATGCGCCGAAAAACGGCAGGATTCTCGACCTTTGTACGGGAAGCGGATGCATCATTGCCGCTGTTCTGCATTACCGGGAGGATATGACGGGTGCGGCGGTGGAGCTTTACCCCGAAACCATGGGGCAGGCGGAGGAGAATTTCCGCCGTCTCGGACTTTCGGAAAGGGTGCAGACGATTCTCGGAGATGCTTCTGTTGATTTGCTTTCGGAGGGCGAGGGTTACGATGTGATATCGGCAAATCCCCCCTATGTAACGGCGGAGGAGATGCTCAGACTTGAGCCCGAGCTTTTCGCAGAGCCGCCCCACGCGCTGACAGACGGAGGGGACGGATTATCCCTCATTCGGGCGATTATAGATAGTTACACTCCACATCTTTCGGCGGATGGATTTATGATTATTGAACATGGCGCGGCGCAGTCGGATGCCGTCATCGGATATGCGAAAGAGCGAGGACTGTCCGCGGAGCCGCTTGAAGATTACGGCGGCAACACGAGAGCTGCGGTTATAAGACGAATAAAATAACAGGATTTAAGGATGAAGGCTATGACAGGACGGATCATACGGTTCTGCGACACAACATTGCGCGATGGGGAGCAGACCCCGGGCGTACATTTCGGTGCGGCGCAGAAGTACGATATTGCCATGCGCCTGGAGCAGTTGGGTGCGGATATAATAGAAGCAGGCTTTCCTGCATCATCGGAGGGTGATTTTGCCGCCGTTCGCCGGGTTGCGGAGAGTATTCGCGAAAGCACCGTTTCTGCCCTTGCAAGATTGACGAAAAGCGATATTGATGCGGCGGCATCGGCACTGGAGGGTGCGAGAAAACGGCGCATTCATGTGTTTATTGCCACAAGCGATATTCATCTGAAGCATAAATTGAATATAACGAGGGAAGATGCACTTGCGAGAATCAGAGAATATGTGGCGTATGCCCGGGAATTCTTTGACGAAGTGCAGTTTTCTCCCGAGGACGCGACCCGTTCCGATGCGGATTTTCTCCTTGAAGCGGTGAAGTGTGCGGCGGAGGCAGGGGCGAATATTATAAACATTCCCGATACGGTTGGGTATTCCTCTCCCGATGAGTTTTCTGCTCTTGTTCGGAGGGTCAAGGCTGTCCTTCCGCCCGAAACCGTGGTCAGCGTCCACTGCCACAACGATCTCGGCATGGCGACGGCGAATACCATTGCGGCAGTCACAGCCGGTGCGGATCAGGTGGAATGTACGGTGAACGGACTGGGAGAACGGGCAGGAAATACTCCCTTTGAAGAAGCGGTTATGGCAATTACCGTGCGGGCGGAGTCCATGGGTGTGTCCCACAACATAAACACCCGTGAACTTATTGAGACAAGCCGTCTTATTTCGTCCCTTTCGGGTATCAGAGTGGCTCCCAATAAGGCGATCGTGGGTGCCAATGCTTTTGCTCATGCAAGCGGTATTCACCAGCACGGCATGATGTGTTCCCGTAAGACGTATGAGATCATGAATCCCGAGGATATCGGGCTGACGGATAATACCATCGTGCTCGGCAAGTTAAGCGGCCGCCATGCCTTTGCCGAACGGGTAGCGAAGCTGGGGTACTCCCTTGACGGGGTGGGTATTGACGCCGCATTTACCAGATTCAAGGAGATTGCGGACAAAAAATCGGTGATCTCCGACGACGATATCCGCGCCATTGTCAGCGAATACCTTGACTCCATCGAGGGGCGGTATTATCTCTCCACATTCCAGATCCAGTCGGGGAATAAGATCAAGGCAATGTGCCTCGTGACCCTTTCCGACGGTGTGGAGAACGGGGAGGTCACGGAAGCGGCTCCCGGGGAAGGCCCCATCGATGCCGCATTCAACGCCATAAACCGAATCGCGGGGGCAGACGGAGTAGAGTTGATCTCCTACAACATTCAGGCACTGACCGAAGGGACAGATGCCCTCGGAGAAGCGAAGGTTAAGATAAAGGAAGGCGAGAGTGTGTTCACGGGACGGGGCGTTTCAACGGATATCGTGAAATCCTCCATCAAGGCATATCTCAACGCTATCAACAAATGGGAAAGGGCTCGAAGACGACGAATTGAGGGATAGCATAATATGAAAATCGAGATATTTGATACCACCCTCCGTGACGGCGCACAGGGGGCAGGAATCAATTTCAATTATGACGATAAAATCAAGGTGATTCACGCGCTGGATGAAATCGGCGTATCCTATATTGAAGCCGGGATGCTCTGCGATGCCCAAAGCGCCGAGTTTTTTTCGGAACTGGGAAAGCTGAGCCTTACCAATTCCAAACTCTGTGCGTTTACTCAGACGAGGAGAGCCATGGAGAGATGCGAAAATGATCTCTTTCTTCCATACGTGGCGAAGGCCCCCGTTCCTTGTGCGGTGGTGTACGGAAAAAGCTGGCTTTATCAGGTTTCCAATGTCCTCGGCACAACAGCGGAGGAAAATCTTGCCATGATTGCCGATACGGTGCGGTATCTTCACTCAGCAGGTAAGGAAGTAATCTTCGATGCGGAGCATTTCTTTGACGGATATGCGGACAATGCGGAATACAGCCTCCGTGTGGTCGATGCGGCATTGAAGGCAGGGGCTTCCCGAGTGGTACTCTGCGACACAAACGGCGGTATGCTCCCCGATGTGGTTGGCATGATTACGAAGGATGTTGTTGACCGCTTCGGCAGCATCGGCATACACTGTCACAACGATATGGGGATGGCTGAGGCCTGCTCGGTTTCCGCCGTGTTGTCGGGTGCTGTGCAGGTTCACGGAACCATCTCCGGCATCGGCGAACGGTGCGGCAATGCCAATTTGAATACGCTGATCCCCGTTCTGCAGCTGAAGCTGGGCTTTGACTGCATCGGAGACAGGATAAAAAAACTGACAAAAACCGCACGATTTGTCAATGAGACTGCAAATCTGGCGTTCAGCGAAAACGAGCCCTTTGTGGGAGGATATGCGTTCACCCACAAGGCAGGGGCACATATAGACGGGGTGAACAAGTCCCCCAAAACCTTTGAGCACATCTCACCCGAAGCTGTGGGGAACAAACGGAATATACTCATAAGCGGTCTTTCGGGCAGGGCGGCGGTTATTGAAAAACTCCGCGAGCTTATCGTTGAGCGCTGTATGGGAAGCGGTATGGAGGAGTTTGCGAAAGGCTTGGCTGACGGCACCGTATCGAAGAACGATCCCGTTGTAGTCCGTGCGGCGGAGATGATCAAGGCGAAGGAAGCCGAAGGATACAGTTACGAGGATGCGGGAGCGTCCCTTGCTCTGGTGCTTGATGAGGCATTCGGCATCAGGCGCCGCAGCTTTGACCTTCTCAACTTTAAGGTGATCGTGGATGAGGATGGGGAGGGTACCTCTGCCGACGAGATGCGAAGTTGGGCGATGATAAAGATCTCCGTAGACGGCAATGAGGAATTGAGCGCGGGGGAAGGAAACGGTCCCGTTAATGCCATGGACGTTTGCCTCAGACGTGCGCTTTCCCGTTTTTATCCCGAAATCGGGGAAATGCATCTCTCGGACTATAAAGTTCGTGTACTCAACTCAGGAGCGACGGCTTCCGTTGTTCGCGTTCTTATCGAATCCACAGACGGTGTGTCGGTATGGCGAACCATCGGTGTGTCCTCCGACATTATCAATGCAAGCTGGCAGGCGCTCAGAGATTCCGTGGAATATATGCTGTCAAGGCATTCCTCGGGGGCTGAGTCCCAAAGATAGGCGGCGTTCCGTCACAGTAGTTACGAAAGGTGTTTTATGAAGAATATAGCGGTTCTTTTCGGAGGAAAATCCTCGGAGTATGAGGTTTCGCTTTCCTCCGCATACGGTGTCCTGTCGAATATTGACAGAACAGCCTTCAATGTTGCCATGATCGGCATAACGCGAGAGGGCAAATGGTATCTTTATGAGGGGGATCTTGAGGCGATCCGAAGAAATACATGGTGCGGCGGCTCGCTGCCCGAGGTCAGAATAAATATGACGACGGGAACTCTTTGTGCGGTAACGGATGGTGCGGAACGTGAAATTCCCTGTGACGGGGTGTTCGCGGTTCTCCACGGTGCCTGCGGCGAGGACGGTACCATGCAGGGGCTTTTCGCGGTCTCGGGTATTCCCGTGGTGGGATGCGGCTGTACGGCGAGTGCGGTGTGCATGGATAAGGCGCTGACAAAGGCAATAATCAGCATGGAGACGGATATCCCCATGGCGAAGATGGTTGTGGCGCACAAAGGTACTACCGATTCCATAGATGCTCTCCGTGAGAAATGCGAGAGGGCGCTTGGCGGATATCCCATGTTCGTGAAGCCTGCCTGCTCCGGTTCGTCCGTGGGTGCATCGAAGGTGAGGGCGGCGGAGGATTTTGCGTCAGCCGTTGCGGTGGCCTTTGCCGAGGGCGAGAAAATCATGATCGAGGAGTGTATCACGGGTTCGGAGATCGAGCTTGCGGTCCTTGAGGAAAAGGGGCAGTACACGGTGTCTCAGCCTGCGGAGATCGACCTCGGAGGCAGTGAATTTTACGATTACGACACCAAATATGTGAGCGATGCATCGTCCTTCTTTATTCCTGCCAGACTGTCTGCAGCAGATTCGGAGAAGGCAAGAACATATGCGCTGGAGATTTTCAAAGCACTGGAGTGCAGAGGGCTGTCAAGAGTAGATTTCTTCCACACCCCCGACGGAAGGATCGTGTTTAACGAAATAAACACCATTCCCGGATTTACGCCCATTTCCATGTACCCCAGATTGATGATCCATTCGGGAATTTCATACAGTGAGCTTATTACGAGACTGCTGAACGGGGCATTGAACTGAAAAAAGATTTAATTAAGAAAAGGAAAGCAAAAATATGGTTATCAAAAGACTTCACAAAAGTGCATTTACCGTAATCGGTAAGAAGGGCTCCACGGAGGACGGAAACGGCTTTGTAGCCGAGCTCTGGAAGAAGGCAAATGCGGAAATGGAGGAGATATTTCCTCTCATTAAGCGAGATAAAAAGGGCAAGCCTATCGGCTGCTGGGGTCTGAGAAGCGATTTTTCGGGAGAACTCGGTGAATGGGAGGACGGAAAGGGTCTCTATCTGGCAGGTGTGGAGGTAAAAGAAGATTCTTTCGCTCCCTTTGGCTGGACAAAGTGGACGGTTCCCGAATCCAATTACATCAGCATCCGCGTGGAGGGCAAGAAGGCAGAGGCGGTCAAGGAAGCGTTGGCATACATTGAAAAGCTTCATCTTACGGTGAACGGCGCCTACCATGAGTATATGAATCCCCTTGCCCCCGGGCAGACATTCCTTTTCTTCCCCGTGAAGGATAAGGATGCGTTCATTTTCGAGCATCCGCTGAGAGAGGATTTTTAAGCCGTGGCAGAGAAGGAGACGTGTGTTCTCACAAATATGTGCATGGTGTATGACGGAGACAGGATTCTGGTGCAGGACAGGGTGAATCCCAACTGGCCCGGAATCACCTTCCCCGGCGGTCATGTGGAGCGCGGCGAATCCTTTGTTGACTCCGTTATCCGCGAGGTGAAGGAGGAGACGGGGCTCACCGTTTCCAATGTGAGACTCTGCGGTGTCAAGCAATGGAACCATAGAGACGGAGAATATCGTTATATCGTATTCTTCTTCAAAACCGACACTTTCTCGGGGGAGTTGAAATCCTCGGAGGAGGGGCGCGTGTTCTGGCTGAGGAAAGACGAGCTGAAAAACCACACCCTTGCAAACGGCTTTGACCTTATGTATGAAGTGTTTGAAAAGGATGAGCTTTCGGAGAATTTCTATTGGTTTGAGAATGGTCTGTGGAACAAAGTGAACAAGTGAAATGAATAAAATCAGCCGAGAAAAGGAGCAATACATCCGTTTTCTCGGCGATTTTTATAAAAAGACACCCTGCCGAGGTGCGATATGGTTTTTCCATACCGAGCCGCAGCAGGGTGAATTTTAATTATTTCGGTTCAGGGGGAGCTTACGGAACCATTTCAATGCCGCCGTAACGGACGTAGGTTGTTTCCTCGTCATCGGTCAGCTGGAGGAAGAGGTAAAGTGTCAATCCGCCGATGGTGCCGCTGCCGTTGGTGTAGGGAATGTCGATCTCGCTGCCTTCCCGTACAACATATTCATTCTGTGACAGAACGAGGGACATATCCTCGGTTGCAAGAGTTACCGTAACGGTTCCGGAATATGTGGGAAGGATCGTGAGCAGTCTCTTGGTGGGGTTAATATCCTTTATTTCAAAACCGTAGGTTCTCGCTGTGGTGCCGAGGGTGGGATCGTAGGGAATGTCTGAGGAGCCGGAGTCGGTGGGAAGATTCTTATCCAGAGTATCGATGACGATAGCTGTATAGTAGACAGCCTTGTTGTTTGCGTCCGAGCCTTCCAGGCGGAGCACAACATATCTGTATCTGGAGGTAAGTCTTACCGTGATCTCCTCCTGACCGTCAGATGCGCTGACACTTCCGCGATAAGCATTGTCAACGGCGAAATACTTATCGTCGAAGGCGGAGGCGGAGGGGATGGTTGACTCGTTTGTTGCGTAGTAATAGATTCTGCCGTCTGAATAAGCGGTGAGGTCAATTTCTATTTCGGTCAAAACTTCGGAGTTGATGGTAATGGAGGTCTGTGATACGGAAGTTACCTTCAGTCCGGTATCGGAATTCTTCTCGGCATCCTTTTCGATATCCAGAAGAACGGGGTAGGTGAAGATCTCGCTCGATGCATCCCTGCTGGTGGAGAATACGATGTAGGGGTACTGTCTGATCAGATCTTCTTCAATTTCAATGGTTTTAAGGTTGCCCTTTGAAGCATTTATGTGATAGCCGTAGTTGGACTTATCCCATCTCTCATAGAAATCGGAGGCGGGAACTGCATCGTCGGTTCTGGAGTAGAAGAACCATACATTGCAGTCGTAATTTGTCTTGAAGTAAATGCTGTCACCGTAGATATAGGGTGCTACGGAGAAGCCTGTATCTGCTGTGGTCAGCAGGTTTACGACAACGGGCTGATAGTCCTCTCCCGTGGAATCCTCGATCATGATAACCATGTAACTGTACAGGGCGGCTGTGGCGGGGTCATAGTCGAAGGTGTCAAAGTCGTTGACGGTAACTCTTATTTCTCCCTTGAGCTTATAGGAGGCTTTTGTGTATGCTTCCGCAAATTCCGCAGCGCTGGGTGCCTGCTGGACATTGGAGTAATAATACTTCAGCTTGCCGCTGACGGAGGATTCAAAGCGGATGGTGGTATTAACAACCTCGGGGAGTTCTGCAAATCCGGAGTCGTAGTCGATCTTGACAGCTACGGGGAGCATATAGTCCGAGTTGTTGGAGTTGAGGCAAAGGATCAGGTAGGGATACTTTTCCGCATCCTTTGTCGTGTAAGAGATGCTTCCCTTCTTTCCCTTGGTTACGGGATCGGAATCGCTGATGTCAGCATATCTCCATTCCGAGTTGAACTTGTCGGGTGCGGGAAGGTCCGAGGTAAGGGAGTAATAGTAGTAGATCGTGCCTGTAACGGAAGGTGTGAACTCAATGAGTCCGGGAGTTACCACAACAGGATCCTTTGAGAAGCCGTCATTTCCGAGGGCTACCACAACGGGAGTATAGTACAGACCGTCTGCGGATTTGAACATGAAGATCATGTAGTTGTTTACTTCCGCATAAGTAGCGTTGATGACGATGTTTCCGCTGCGGTTATTGGTCTCGCCCTTCAGGCTTCCGGACTGTTCGCTGTATGCCAGAACGAAATCGTTGATGTTCATGTTCGTTCCTTCGGTGGCGTACATATAGTATACAGTTCCCTGAGTGCTTGTGGAATAGGAGATGGTCTTTTCATCCTTGAGTACGGGATCGGTGGTGAAACCTGTGCCGCTTGCATCTGTATTGGGGATAATGACAGGCGGGAAGTATCTGCCGTTTGCTTCAAGCTGAAGTACGATATAACCAAAGCTCTTCACATAGCTTGTGTTGTATGTGTATTCCTTTTCGGAGGTGTTTGCCCTTACATCGAAGCTGCTCTTATAGGCTGCCGCAAAGTAGAATCCGTCGAAGTCGGAAATTCCGGGGCAATAGGGGGATGTTGTGAAGTAGTAACGGATTGAGCCGTTTTCCTCAGCCAGCACATTGAGGCAGTGTACTTCGTCTTCAACGGTCATGAAAGGTGTGTTGACAAATGCCTTCTGAGCTGTGCTGGAACCCTGGTAATCCTTGGATGCAAATGTGGCGATAATGCCGTCAAAGATCTCAAAGTTATGGGGAACCATGGTAGAGGAGAAGCTCTGGGAATTGATGTATGCATTCTTGATGATACCTGTTCCGTTGATAGTAACAAGGTTAGCATCGGCATCGGTTGTCAGCTTTTCAACGGATGTGCCGGAGCCCAGCATAATGCTGCAGCGTTCGTTGATGATCAGATTTTCGATACTGCTGTTGTTCTGAACGGTGAAGGAAATAATATCGGGAGAGTCGATGACAACAGTTTTTGCGGTGGTGGAGTCAAGAGTGACATTTGCGCCGCCGCGGATATAGAGTGTGTCATTGATTTTGGACTGCTTGAAGAATACAGTGCCCGTGTCGGTGCCTTCGCTGACGATCACGCGGCCCTCCAGAACCTGATTTGCAAGGGTGATGTTTGCGCTCGCCTTGATAACAGCGTTGTTGGAGTGAGCTGCTGTGTCCGTAGAGGAGCGATCCCCTGTGAAGATGGCACCTGCTGCGCGGTAAAGAATGGTGAGCGCCTCTGCTCTGGTCAGAGTGTTCTGGGGACGGAAGGTAGAGGTGCCGTCGTTTTCCTTATATCCGTTGATGAGATTTGCCTTTGCCGCTTTCAGCACGTCTCTGCTGTAATAGGAGCTGATCTTTGCGTAGTCTGTGAAGGTGGATGCGGGAAGGGTTTCTTCATCGGAAAGATCCAGATAACGGACGAGGAGAGAGGTAGCCTCTTCTCTGGAAAGGGCACCGTTCGGTGTGGCTGTGTTGCCGTAGTTGTGTATGTAACCCTGAGCGACTGCCTTTGCGAAGTATTCGTAATACCAGTCCTCGGGCTTGACATCGTTGTATTTGCCGGAAATGTTTGCGGTTTCGGTAAGACCGAAGGTTTCGTCCATCATTTTGATGAACTCTGCTCTGGTTACGGTATCCTCAGGCTTGAACATATAAGTGCCGTCGTCCTGTTTGTAGCCGTTGAGTACATCCTTTTCCACAAGATAAGTGATGTAGCTCTTTGCCCAGTGCTGGTCCACATCCGTAAAGGTTACGGGGGCGGCGGAAATGAATGATGCCGAGGCGGAAATCATTGCTGCTGCAAGGACACCGGAAAGGATTCGCTTTATGTTTTTCATTTTTTCCTCCTGTGTGAGTTTTTGAAATATAAAAATAACTTCTCCCCAATATTATAGCACAATAATGTAATTATTCAAGAGGGGGATGTGATAAAATTTGTAATATATTTGTAAAATCCCGTGCGGTTTCGTCCCGATTGCTCGTTTTTCTGCGAGATCATCCAAAAAAATTACATTTCTTTGACGTTAGACCGCGGCGAAAAGTTCCCCGAGGAGGCGCACATATCCCTTTTTGGTACTTTGCTGTTTGGGCGAGACAAGGGAAGTACATTTCGGACTTTATATCGTACCCGTTTTCATTACTCCGAATTTTTTTCATTAAGGAGTCCGGCGAGCAAACCGGCATTTTGGAACAGCTCGGATATTTCCTCTCCGGTAGGTTCACCGCAGCGGAACTCACCTTCGCTTTTGTTCTCTTTTCCGATATGCAGATGAATGGAGTATGTGTTTTTCTCCGGATCGTGTGCTGAAGATGGAGCAAACCCTTCCGTTTCCGCAAGGCAGAGAGCGAAAGATATTAAGGTCTCGGTGCAGCGGGAGAAAGTTTTGGCGGCTTCTTTTTTGGAAGTGGGGATAGGCGGGATATTTGTCTCCAGTCGGATCTCGGCGCCGTCGCTGTCCGTATGGACGGAAAGCCATAGGTCGTGTGTGGAGGTAATATTGGCTAAGGCGGTGAAAGCGATATAAATTACGGTGATGAGCGCGGCGTCGGAGAAAAGATAGATGAAGCGAAGCATATGTTTTGGGTTCTGCGGTCTTTTTGATGCGAACAGGCACCCATCTCCCGAGAGAATAAAGCGATTGCCGAAGAAACAGGGATCTGAGGAGAGTTGGCGAACGGACAGTTCCGCGATTCTGAGCAGATTGGTGATAGGCACTCTTCTTTGATGGATAGTTTTCTCGACAGGGGAGGCGTTGGGTTGGCTTTTGTTTTTTGCTGTTTCCGAAGACAGATATTTATGCTGTGCGGAAAAGAGTGGGCAGATGCGTAAAGTATGCCGGAATAACATCTGAGGGTCACTGAAAAATCGGACATATATTCTGTCATCTTCCACAGAGAGATTCTTTTCCGCGAAGGCGTAAGAATAGCCGTAAAAATCTGTTGGGTAAAAAATTGCCATGCGATCGGATTTATTTCCGTATTTGACAGGGCGTTTCCTGCGGCGGCAGAACTCGGCAAAACGGTGAATATCAGGAAGGGAAAGTGTGTGGTAGAACACATCGGAAGGAGAAACGCCCTCTTGTTCCGGTGTGGTGACGAGAGGGGTGAAATTTCGAGTTTCGATATGTGTTCCGTTGGTGTCGAATATGATACAGAATTGATTTTCCATGGGTTATCACATCCTTTGTCGGGAGTGGGGAATGCAGACTGTGTCTGAGACTGTGAAATGACGTGAAAAAGGAGACATCCTCTCGGATATCTCCTTTAAATCTGAGTGACTGGACTTGAACCAGCGGCCTCTACCACCCCAAGGTAGCGCGCTCCCAACTGCGCCACACCCAGATGCCTTACAGCTTCATTATTATAGCACAGTCGCCATTGATTGTCAACACTTTTTTGAAAAAAACTTTTTTTATTTTGCCTTTTCGAGAAAATTGACGACCCCGCCCATCTCGGCATTTTCGATGACCAGATTCGCCTGTTTTTTTACCTCGTCTGCCGCATTTTCCACGGCACAGGAAAAATCGCTTTCTTCAAACATGGGCAGATCGTTGGTGTTGTCGCCGAATACCACCAGATTTTCTGCGCCCGTAAACTCTTTCATCCGTCTGACTGCGGCACCTTTTGAGGCGGAGGCGGAGAAGATCTCAAGATACCATATGTCGGGCTCGTAGGAATCCTTGTAGAAGGCGCACTTCAATGAGGGGTCGGCTTCGACGATTCCATGAAGCTGAGCAAGCCGTTCCTTCGTGTCCATCATGACGATATAGATCACCGAATTGTCCCCATTCACTCCGTCGGAGAGTTTCGGCAGGAGCGTGAAGGGTTTGTTGTACTTTTTGATCCGTTCTTCCATGAAATTCCGCATATATGGATTGATGGCGGAGGTGTGAGAGGTGGAGAGTTCATCATTTCTGAGGGTGTAGATGAAAGGGTAGATGTTCATTTCCTCCATCTTTTCCAAAATGGACAGAGCCGAATGGGCAGAGATGAATTCCGCGCTCAGGTATTCTCCTCGGATCATGTCACGGATCAGGACACCGTTCATCAGTGCCACAGGTGCTGTGAACGTAATGCCTGCCAGAATGTCCTTGACCGTCTGGATCGTTCTTGCAGTGGCATAGGTCAGGCGGATACCGCGTTCTGTCAGAGCATTGATCCTTTCGGGCAGGTGTAGTCCTTCGGGGAAAACGGCACCCTTTCCGAGAAGAGTTCCGTCAAGGTCGGAGACAAACAGCGTTTTTTGCAGATCAAACTTTTGCGGAGAAAAAGAAGAAGATTTCTTCATTTTAGTATAACTCCTTTCCGCGGACGGGGTTTCTCCTTGATGAGAAAAAATCTCTGAGAAGTGCCGCGGTCTCTTTTTCGAGGACGCCGAAGGTGAGCAGGGGTTTGTGGTTCAGGGGATATGCATTCAGGTTGATAAGACTGCCGAGGGCACCTGCCTTTGCATCACGGGCGCCGATTACCACACGGGGAACCCTTGCATTCCAGATGGCGCCGGCACACATGGGACAGGGCTCCAGTGTGACATACAGGGTGCATCCGGTCAGCCGCCAACCGCCGAGAACACGGCACGCCTTTGATATGGCGGAGCATTCTGCGTGGTAAACGGCATCTTTTGTTTCTTCTCTGCCGTTGAAGTCTGCGGCAATGATTTTTCCCTCTCTTACAATAACACAACCGACCGGGACTTCACCGAGGACAGCAGCGGCTTTGGCAAGTTCTAAGGCTGCGCTCATGAAAAAACGGTCGGCTTGCTCCGGTATGGGGGAGACGGTATTGTATTTTTCTGTTATTTTCGCAAGAATTTTTTCCCTGTCAGTCATCAAAATCCGCCTCCTCTCTTGTTGACGGAGGTTTTTTAGAGTTCTCGTAAGAGGGGAGCTTTTTTAACACGAGACAGACGATTCCAAAAGATATTGCTCCTGCCGCCATAACGGCGAGGTCGATGGAGAAACAAAGAGAGTCGGGAAGCCATTCGTTGTACAGGAATGTTCGCAGATTGATCATCATATGTGCCGCAACAGGTACGGTAATACCGTTTGAGCGTTCCGCCGCTGTTCCGAGGATGATGCCGGCGATAAGCGCATACATCATACCGCCCACACCGTTGTGAGATATGGCAAACATGACCGCTTGCATAAGGCAGGCGAAAATCGGACTCATAGAACGGAGTTTCCCGTAATAGAGACCGCGGAAAATGTACTCTTCTGCCAAGGGATGGATAACAATCATAGAAAGAAATGCGAGTATGGAGTCGGAATAGCGGCTCGCGTTGATCAATGCACCATCGGATGTAAAGGCGATGGTGACGAGATACATAACGAGGATCAGGAGCGAGACGGTAATGAAGGTGTGGGGGATGGTTTCGAGCACATAACGCTTCATGGAAAAGGGTCGCTTGCGGAACCTTCCTGCCATGACGGGCAGAGCATCCTCCGTTCCGTCAGGGGGAGGAATTATTGTTTTGAACAAGCGGAAAACGAGAAGCGTACACACTGCCGCAAGGATAAAGGGGAAAATTTCGGTTGTGGCCGCATCGAATTCGGCAATTTGTCCCATAAGAAAGGCCGCAGCTCTGCCGGTGAGGATAAAGAAGCAGAATGACACAATAACGTGGGATATGTTGTGGAAATACACTTTTTCCTTCATGGCGGCCTCCTTTCGGGCAGTAAATAAAGAGATAATACTCATCTAAAATAACATTATAGCACAAATGGCAAAACATTGCAAGAAGGCGGGGCGATTTTTGTACGCGGTCCCCTCTTTTGGGACAAAAAACCGCCGCACAAAAGCGACGGTTTAAGGGATTATTATACGAAAAAGCGCATTCGAAAAACCGTTTTTGGCATCGAATGCGCTTGTACGGTTCAGATGTGATCCGTGTTATTCTTCATCAGGGAAGTGCAACTCATAGCGGGATTTGATATAACCAATCCGTTCTCTTGCCGCATCGGTCTCCGCCTTCTCATAAGCCTTGCGGAGGACGTTTTTGATGTCATTTTCGATATCAACTTGATAAACAAACCGATCCAGATAGAATTCAGTGCCAATCTTGAAATTCCAGATGATACCCTCGCTCTCGCCCTCGGTCCAACCCTTATAGAGGTATGCGTAATATTCCTGCATTTCATCCGATGCCACACCGTAAACCTTATCACAGAATTCCACGATCAGTGCATCGATATCCTCATAGGGGTTCCAGCAAAGCTTGTGATAGATCCAGGCTGTCAAGCCGTACATGATCCAACCCTCGTGAAGGGTCACTCCGCCTCTGTCGTTCGGCTCTCCTTTATCCGTATAGCCCTGAGCCATGGGACCGAGATAGCCGTTTTCCGCATAGTAGACCAGATCCTTCTGCATATCGTACCAGATGGGGCGTTCGTAATCCTCCATGCCATTATAGCAGAAATAGTAATCATAGAAAAGGATATCTTTTGTTATAGTCTTCCACTCCTCCAGATTTTGGAAGGAAGTTGCATTGGGGGCTAAATCGGGGTCTGACAAAGAACCGGATTCACACTTGGAAATGGGAGCGAAAAAAACACGGATGCTGTCGTTAAGCTTGCATCTGGGAGGAGTTTCCACCAGCCAATACGCAAGGGTGTTGATGGTGACATCGGGATGCTTTTCTTCAACCTGCGCCGCTACCTTGTTGAGGAAGGTGAAGAACACTGTTGAGATGTAGTCCTCGTCGCCGGGGTAAACAAACTCACCGGGTGCGTATTCAGAGGGAAGGGTGCATTCGGGATAGTTTCTGCAGTCATCGTTGTCTTCTACGCTGATGGAAACATTGGTAACAAGAGGATTGGCATCAAGATAGGCAATCACGCTTGCCGCAATGGTATCTGTAGTAAGCTGACTCCAATAGTTGACCTGCTTGATTCTCATAGCGTCATCCACGGGAACGGGAACGCCATCCTCAAGCTCATTCCAGTATTCGGTGCAGTTGGGATCGTAAATGGGGCTTCTCAGAATCCACTCCTGAACATCGTGTCCCAGCATAACACCCGTAATGCCGATGATTGCCTGCTTCTCGGGATAGTTGGGTTCCTCCATGGGGTACAGGGACGCATTGAGCTTGTTGCGGGAGTAGAGTTTTTCCGTATCAGAGGTGCCCTCGCGCCCCCACATAGAATATCCGCGCATGGTGAAGGGGGATTTTTCGCGGTAATCCACCTTTTTTACCGTAATAGTAGGCTGTTCAACATAGACCGTGCCGGCGTTCACCTCAGTACGGGTCCAAAGAACTCCCATGTTGTCCTCAATAAAATCATATACGCCATTGAGTGAACCCTTCTCTGTTGCGCCGAAAATGTAAATTTTATTGTCAATCTGTCGAATGGCAAAGCCGTCATCGCCGTAGCGCTTGTCACTTCCCTCCTCGGAAAGCTCGCGAAGCCACTGAAGGTCTTCGGGGAACAATTCCTCAAGGGCGGGAAGATCGTCGGGGGTAGCGATAATCAGAGAAAGGCTGTCTGCAGAAGCGGTCGAGACGGTTTCCATCTCTGCATCGCTTACCAGTTTGACATGATACGCCAGCTCCTCCGCCGCATAGGTAAGAAGCCGATCTGCCCCCTCCGCAACGACGATCTTCGCCTTTGCGATGCCGTTTTCCGTTAAAAGAGAGGTGTCGTAGGCAGCTGCATAGGATTCTGTCTCGGGAGCATTTGTTTCGATTGTGTTTGTTTCCGGTGCCGTTGTTTCCGCTTTCTTTGGATCTGTGACGGTACAGGAAGCAAGGCTTGAGGCAAGCAAAAGTGCACAAAGAATCAGTGATAATACTCGTTTCATGGTCTGTCCTTTCCTTTGACGCAAACGGCAATTATGTTATTCCTATTATATCGGAAACAAGGGGGATTTCAAGGACAAAATTCACCAAAAATAAGGGGGATTGATTATATGAGCTGCAGTTTGTCCAGCGCTTCCATGGATTCCTTGGGAAGGGGCATGAAAGGCTCGCGGCAGATGCCGTATTCAAATCCTCTGCGGTTGATGAGA
The DNA here is from genome assembly GCA_015064135.1 of Oscillospiraceae bacterium. Classification (GTDB taxonomy): domain Bacteria; phylum Bacillota; class Clostridia; order Oscillospirales; family CAG-272; genus UMGS1696. The sequence goes on along the minus strand of SVSU01000004.1, from coordinate 7,391 downwards.
TACTTGGAGGAAGGCATACCGCCGTGCTTCAGGATGGCGCAGATGATCTCGTTTGCTTCGCCCTGGGTCTTGAGCGCGTCTGCCATATTGCCTGCCTTGAAATCGTTGTAGATCTTAACGAACTTCTCGGGCATGAAGTTGTATGTGGTTCCGATACCGCCGTCAGCACCTGCTGCCAGACCGGAGAGAAGCATTTCGTCCGCACCGTTGTAGAAGATCTTGTCGGGGTGGTCGGAAACCAGACGTTCAAGCTGGCAGAAATCGGAACAGGTGAACTTCATACCGCCCACACCGGGGATGGAGAGGAGGGTGCCGAGCTGTTCTCTGTTCAGGGAGAGACCTGTCAGACCGGGAATGTTGTAAATGATAACGGGAATGTTGGTTTCGCCCGCAATGCGCTCATAGTAGTAGTTTACCTCGCGAACGGTATACTTGAAGTAGAGAGGGGTTACGGAAGATACAGCATCCGCACCAACGGATTCCGCGTGGCGAGTCAGCTCAAGGGTGTCGGCGGTGGACATGGCACCTGTGTGTGCGATGATGGCGATGCCTGTTTCCTTTGCCACTTCCATGGTAGCCTCGAGAAGTGCCTTTCTTTCGTCAACGGTCATGAGGATCATTTCTCCGCTGGAGCCGCCTACATAGAGACCGTGAACGCCTGTGTCAGCCAGGAAACGGCAGAGCTTCTTTGTGTTTTCGCAGTCAAAAGATCTTGCCGCATCGTCTTTGAACGCGGTCATGAGTGCCGGGAATACGCCTTTCAGCTTTTCGGGCTTTGTGTTTGTCATAATGTAAATCCTCCATATACAGAACTGTCCATGACAGTGATTTTTGTTTTTGCAACCTTATTATACATCATTCCGTCTGCTTTTTCAATAGCGATATGAGTAAAAAACCATTATTTTGCACTTTTGGTTTTGTGTGCAGATAAATGAAAATCTCCCGTTCCATCCTTTTCGGACGGTCGGGAGACAGATCATTCGGGGAAAATGGTTTCGAGGCTGTAATATATGCCGGAGCCTTCGGTGATGCGGACAAAAGCCTCGCGGTCTATGCCGAAATAGCGAACCATGGAAGCGACGGAGGGAATGCCGCATTCGTCTGCTGCTTCTTCTGTACTGTACCATGCGTCGAAGGCATCCTCGCCCACATAAGCGATGAGTTCGTCGGTGAACAGGTGATAGGAGCTGTGTGCGGCAGTTCCGTGCATGGTGCAGGCGAAGCACGTTTCTGCAGATGCATAAGCGGTGGGGACGGAATCAAGGGTGATGCCTTCCTCCGCAGGAAAGCAGGCTCCCGACTCTTCGCTGATTGCATCTGCCATGGCTTCGGGAGCCGCTGCGCAGTTTGCCCCATTTCCCGTTCCGCTGTCGAGGGCGGCGGTGGGTTTCTCGGTGAGTTCCTGTTTTTTCAGGTCATATTCTTCGGCTTCACAAACTTCCTCACGGGAGACGGCATCGCAGTCGTCAACGGGAGGGGCTGCTTTGTCGGCGGCGAAGGAAGGTGTGCTCTGGAGGAAACTCTTCATCACGGCAGGTGCTTCTTCCGTGTTTTCGTCTGCCGCAGTACCATTGCTGCCGTTTGTTTTTGCTTCGGTTTTTGACATTTCTGCCGAATATGCGGTGGTGCTTGTTGTTCCGACGGCGGCATATGCATAGACATCTTCGGCAGCAAGACTTGCATCCGCTTCCGCTGCGGTGTTTTTCGTCATCGCTCTGTCGATAAGAGGAGAGATGCCCAAGGTAATGCCGAGGAGAAGGAAGAAGCAGGCCGCTATGCTGCCATAACGAACAAATTGTTTCATCCGACGCCTTCTGAGCGTTTCCGCGCGGATTTGCTTCATTACCCCGTTCTTGATAGTTCCCTTTGGGCAAGGAAATGCAAGTGAGATGCTGTGTCGGATCAACACGCATTCATCCGGCGACAGGGGACAATTCTCGCTGTTGTTGTCGGAATGTCCGAGTTCGCTGTTTATGCTGTTGTCGTTCATAGAATAAATTGTGATGCTCCTTTTTCGGAGACGTCCCTTCGTTGAGTTTTGCACAGCAGATTGTTCATGAACAACGTGTTTGCCGTGCGTTGTTTTGACGATAATGAGGAGATAAAAGTTCCCATTATGTTCAAAATTTGTTCTTCAGAGGAGGTTTTTGGTGCTGAGAATGGCTTTCAGCGCCTGCCTGCCTCGGTTAATACGGGATTTTACCGTTCCGATCTCAATACCCAGCATGGCAGAAATATCGCTGTATGGCAATTCGTGGATGTCTCGTAAAATGATCACCTTTTTTTGATCCTCGGGGAGTTTTTCGATGGCTTCACGGACGGCGAGAATCAGTTCTTTTTTGTCGAGCGCATCCTCCGGGATATCTGCGCCTTCCGTTACGGGAATGTCGATGATGCATTCTTCGCCGTCCTCTCCCTCCTCAAAACACAAGGGGAGGGTGCCGTGGCGGACATGGGAACGGATATAATCTTTGGCGGTGTTCAGTGTGATTCGGTAGAGCCATGTGGAAAAAGCACAGTCTTCTCTGAAGGAGGCGAGAGAACGCCATGCTTTGAGAAAAGAAGCTTGTGCAATATCTTCTGCCTCTGAGGTACCCAATCCCGATACGGACAGGGTTCGGCAAGCGGCGGCATATACAAATTTTTCATAGATCTCCACCAGTTGTCCGAAAGCATTGCTGTCGCCGTTTTTGGCTGAGGCGATGAGTTTCTCGCAATCGTCGTCTTTTGGGGGAGATGTTTTGTGCTCATCCTGTGGTGGGATGGCGGCTTTTTTCAATATCATCGTTCGTTATGATCTCTATATAGTAATATGTAGACTTTCGGTTGTGTGCCGGGTGCTTTTTTCGAAAAGTTGTTGGTGGCAACATTTCGGTTATCATTATAGCATATATTTGCGGAAAAATCAATGGGGGATGGGGATTTGGGGGGATATTATACATGAAGTCGAGATTATTTTAAGTTTTGGTTTGGATAGGGGGGGCAGTGCTGTGGGTTGCAGGGGTATGGTGAACGTGAGGCGGTTGGTTTTTGAATCGTTGCTGTGGGTTATAGTGATATAGCGAACGAACAGCGCTTCCAACCTTTTTCTTTTGCGTGGACAAAAGAAAAAGTTCGATTAACGCTGTTTGTTCGCCTTATCGCTGTAATAAACAGTAACGATACATAAACAAAAGCCCCACTTTCGCTATATCCCTGTAATTTAAAGTACAGATTATGCGAAAGCCAACAAACGACTTGAAGTCAATACGTCTGCAACACTACTACATTGCTTAAAGCCCCCTCTTTCTCCCCCTAAAAAGCCACATCTGCACAAACTGCACAAAAACACAACGTGGTTTGTGTTAAATTTCTCCTACTTGTGAAAGGCGGAATATGGTTAAAACCCTTGATTTTGAGCAAAAAATATGATAAAATGGTCTCACTTGATGTGCGTTGATGCGGGAGGTTGCTGTTTTTGCGAATACTGTCATGCAAAAACAGGGAATTTCCGCTGAGTATGTCCGAGTAAATCGGGCGAGTATGAATATGCTCCGCCGGGTCAGTCAACACTTTTCTCCTTAGCGTTGTCCGATTCGGTTTATGTTAAGCCGAGAAAAGACACACCCGGCCGCGTGTTTATCGCCTCGACTTCCATTTATTATATAATCCATAGAGGAGGCACACCATGGCAGTAAACGAGAAGATCAGAGTCAGACTCAAGAGCTACGAACACACACTGGTAGACCAGGCGGCCGAAAAGATCGTTGAGATCGCAAAGAGAAACGGCGCTGAAGTTTCCGGTCCTGTTCCGCTCCCCACAGAAAAGGAAATCATCACCATCCTTCGTGCAGTCCACAAGTACAAGGATAGCCGCGAACAGTTCGAACAGAGAACTCACAAGAGACTCATTGAGATCATCAAGCCTTCCCAGAAGGTTGTTGAAGCTCTCATGTCTGTTGAACTTCCCGCCGGTGTTGATATCGACCTGAAGCTGTAAGTCGGCTCGGGATCAACCCAAAACCCATGCAGGCGAGTCCTGCAAACCCACACAAAGCCATTACCAACCGTGCAGAGCGCGCAGGGGACAACCCCTCTGTGAAGGATGAGCAGTTTTCCTGCTGCAGAGTCCCGGCTTGATGACGGTCAAGGTCATGTTGATGCTCCGGGCGGCTCCCGGAAAACCCACAGCATCAACCAATAACCTTTTATAGGAGGAAGAAAAACGATGAAAAAAGGCATCATCGGAAAGAAGCTGGGTATGACCCAGATTTTCATGGAAAACGGCACAGTTATCCCTGTAACGGTAATTGAAGCCGGTCCCTGTGCTATCACACAGAAGAAGACAGTTGAAACTGACGGTTACGAAGCAGTTCAGCTCGCTTTCGAGGATATGCGCGAAAAGCTTGTTAACAAGCCCGCTGCAGGTCACTTCAAGAAGGCAGGCGTTTCTGCAAAGCGTCACCTGAAGGAATTCCGTCTTGACGACATCTCCGCACTGAACGTAGGCGATGTAATTGCTGCCGATACCTTCGCTTCTGGCGACAAGGTCGACATTACAGGCATTACAAAGGGTCACGGTTACTCCGGCGTTGTTAAGAGATGGAACTTCAAGATCAAGAGAATGACACACGGCGGCGGTCCTGTTCACCGTCACGGCGGCTCTCTCGGTCAGAACTCCACACCTTCCAGAATCTACAAGAACAAGAAGATGGCAGGTCAGTACGGTAACGAACAGGTTACTGTTCTTAATCTCGAAGTTGTTAAGGTTGACACAGAAAAGAACCTCATCGCGATCAAGGGCGCAGTACCCGGCGCGAAGGGCGGAATCGTGTTCATCCGTGACAGCGTGAAAGCATAAGTCGGAAGGAGGAAGAAAAAATGCCCGAACTGAAGATTGTAAACATGGCAGGTGCTGAAGTAGGTACAATTAACCTTGCTGACAGCGTATTTGCTTGTGACGTAAACGGTGCTGTCCTCCATGCGGCAGTAAAGAGTTACCTCGGAAACCAGAGACAGGGTACACAGTCCACCCTCACCCGTACCGAAGTATCCGGCGGCGGTAAGAAGCCCTGGAGACAGAAGGGTACAGGCCGTGCACGTCAGGGCTCCACAAGAGCTCCTCAGTGGACACACGGTGGTATCGCACTCGGCCCGAAGCCCCGTCTCTACAAGACAAAGCTGAACAAGAAGGTTCGCGCTCTGGCTATGACAAGCGCACTCTCTTCCAAGGTTGCAGCAGGCGAGATGATCGTTGTTGATGCAATCACAGCAACAGAATACAAGACAAAGCCCATGGTGAAGATGCTCTCCGCCATCGGTGCAGGCAAGAAGGTTCTCGTTGTTCTCCCCGAGAAGAACGATATGGTATACGAGAGCTTCTCCAACATCCCCGGCGTAAAGGTTGCTCTCAGCAACACCATCAACGTATACGACATCCTTAACTGTGATTCGTTCGTTGTTGCAAAGGATGCAGCTATGAAGATTCAGGAGGTATATGCGTAATGAAGTACATTCAGGACATCATTATCAGACCCCTTATCACTGAACAGTCCATGGACATGATCGCAGACAAGAAGTACACCTTCGAGGTTGCAAAGGATGCTACAAAGGCAGACATCGCAGCGGCTGTTGAAGCAATGTTCCCCGGAACTGCAGTTAAGGCTGTAAACACAATGAACATGAAGGCTAAGACCAAGAGAGTTCGCTACATTGCAGGTAAGACTGCATCTTGGAAGAAGGCAATCGTAACACTGACTGACGATTCCAAGACAATCGAATTCTTCGAAGGTATGAACTAATAGAAGGAGGAAGCGAAAATGCCTACAATCAAGTATAAGCCGACTACCCCGGCGAGAAGACATATGTCTGTTCCTTCCTTTGATGAAGTAACAAAGTTCACTCCCGAAAAGAGCCTTCTCGCTACAAAGAAGAAGAACGCAGGCCGTAACAGCTATGGCCGCATCACCGTACGTCATAAGGGCGGCGGAAACAGACAGAAGTACCGTATCATCGACTTCAAGAGACAGAACACAATGGCTCAGACCGTTATCGGCGTTGAGTACGACCCCAACAGAACCGCTTACATTGCTCTCCTTCAGGACGAAGCAGGTAAGAAGAGCTACATCGTGGCTCCCGTTGGCGTAACAGACGGCGCAGTTCTGTACTCCGGCGAAGGCGCAGATATCGTAGCGGGCAACACACTGCCCATCGGTAAGATTCCGGATGGTACCTTCGTGCACAACATCGAGCTTTCTCCCGGAAAGGGCGGTCAGCTTGTTCGTTCCGCAGGTACACAGGCTCAGGTTATGGGTAAGGAAGGCAACCTGGTAATGGTTCGTCTCCCCTCCGGCGAAATGCGTTATGTTCGTTCCGACTGCAAGGCCACAATCGGTCAGGTTGGCAACATCGAACACGATACCGTTAAGATCGGTAAGGCAGGTAAGAAGAGACACATGGGTATCCGTCCCACAGTTCGCGGTTCCGTAATGAACCCCTGCGATCACCCTCACGGTGGTGGTGAAGGACGTTCTCCCATCGGTCGTCCCGGTCCTGTTACTCCTTGGGGTAAGCCTGCTCTGGGTTACAAGACTCGTAACAAGAAGGCAAGAACCGACAAGATGATCGTTAAGCGCAGAAGCAAGTAAGGAAGGAGGCAAACATAAATGAGCAGAAGTTTAAAGAAAGCACCGTTCATTGAAGAAAAGCTCTACAAGAGAGTTTGCGAAATGAACGAAAAGGGCGAAAAGAAGGTGCTCAAGACATGGTCAAGAGCCTCTACAATATTCCCGGAATTTGTTGGTCATACAGTAGCCGTTCACGACGGTAAGAAGCACGTTCCCGTATATGTGACAGAGGATATGGTAGGTCACAAGTTCGGTGAGTTTGCTCCTACAAGAACCTTTAAGGGTCACGCAGGCTCCAAGACCTCTAACAACGGTAAATAAGGCGAAAGGGAGGATATAAGAAACAATGGAAACAAAGTCCACACAGAAGCATATCCGCATCTCCCCTCGCAAGGTTAAGATCGTTCTCGACCTCATCAGAGGCAAGGACGTTGGAGTAGCGGTAGGTATTCTCAAGACAACACCCAAGGCTGCAAGCGAGCACATTCTCAAGCTCCTCACAAAGGTAGCAGCTGATGCTGAGAACAATTTCTCCATGAACCCCGAAAATCTCTATGTATCCGAGTGCTTCGTATGCCCCGGCATGACAATGAAGAGAATCATGCCCAAGGGTAAGGGTTCCGCAGACAGAATCATGAAGAGAACCAGCCACATCACAATCGCAGTGGCTGAAAAAGAATGAGGAGGCAGTCGATAGATGGGACAGAAAGTTAATCCGCACGGCCTTCGTGTCGGCGTAATCAAGAACTGGGATTCCAGATGGTACGCTCCCGATGAAAAGTTCGG
>SVSU01000003.1 GCA_015064135.1 Oscillospiraceae bacterium | reverse complement strand
CGATTCGGGATAAACACCTGTCAGCATACGATAAAAGGTTGCACCGAGAGCATAGATATCCGTCCATGTGCCCTGCTTGCCCCGTTTCCTGTATTGCTCCGGGGGAGTGCATCCCGATTTTACGACAACGGAAAACTCTCCTCCATCCGTAATCTCTCTCGCCGCACCGAAGTCTATCAATTTCACCTTTCCGTCGCTGCAGAGGAAAATATTGTCGGGAGAGACATCTCTGTGAAGTATCTTTTTTGAATGGGCATACTCAAGGGCTTCGGTAACAGAACGAATAATCTGTTTTGCATCTTCGATATCCTCAAATCTTTCTCCGGGAAGCCCTCGAAGATATTGGAGAAGGGTTATGCCCTCAAGCAGCTCCATTACGATATAGGCAGTATCATTCTCATCAAAGGCACCTAAAACATTTACCGTATTGTGAGCTCCCTTCAGTTCTGCCATTCTTTGAGCCTCTTGCTTAAAAGCTGTCAAACCATCGGCAAAACGCGATGCATCCTCCGCATTTCTGGTGACAACCTTCTTTGTCAGAGGGATTCTTTCCGCAATCGTATTCGGAAAAAACTCTTTTATTGCAACCGTGGAATTCAGCTCGTGGTCGAACGCTTTGTAAATAACAGAGAAACCGCCTGTTCCAAGCAGAGAAATGATCTCATACCTGTTTTTCAGAACAGCAGACTTTTCCAATGCAAAAAAATCCATAAAAACCTCGGTTAATTTGTTTAATTATGTCACAGGGACTATTGTATGCTTTGTTTCAAAAAATACAATATAATTTAAAAAAATCCGTTTCTGTGTATATTATAACAAAAAAAGAATAATAATGCAATAGTTTTCATGCAATATCATTGCAACATTATGTGCTAACCACACACTTCGCCCCACAAAAACTTTTTTATATCTTTTTTCATATCAACAATAAACGACCGAATTCATATCCGGTTTCACGGATCATTTCGGTCGTTTGTTTTCTCTTTATTCTTTTTCTCCGCTGTCTGCTCCCGATACCTTATATCCCTCTTTCTCCACCGCTTTGCGCAGTGCTTTGTCGGACACCTTGCCCCTCAGTCTGACAACCGCAGTACCCGACTTGTGATCCGCCCGAGCTGCCGTCACACCGGGGATGTTCTCCAGAGCCGCCTTTACCGATGCCTCGCAGTGACCGCACATCATTCCCTCAATATGCAGCACACGCTCCGTGGTTTTCCCGATCGATGCCGCGGACTTTGCTTTTTTGTCTTTTGAGGAGCTTCGGATATTCACAAAATTCAGCCGAAGGGCGTTTGTCACCACACAGAAGCTGGACAAGCTCATGGCAGCAGCCCCGAACATGGGGTTCAGCTGCCAGCCGAGCACGGGAATAAACACCCCTGCCGCCAAGGGTATTCCAATCGTGTTGTAAAGAAATGCCCAGAAAAGGTTCTCGTGAATATTCCTGAGAGCAGCCCGACTCAGACGTATTGCGGCAGGTACATCGGACAGTCTGCTTTTCATCAGCACCACATCCGCCGCGTCAATGGCAATATCCGTTCCCGCACCTATGGCGATGCCAATATCCGCCGCAGTCAAGGCAGGTGCATCGTTGATCCCGTCGCCCACCATGGCGGTTTTGCCCGAGGCCTTCAGTGTACGGATAACCTTTTCCTTCCCGTCCGGCAGGACACCTGCGATCACCTCATCCACTCCTGCCTGTCTGCCGATGGAACGGGCGGTTTTTTCGTTATCTCCCGTCAGCATGACCACCCTGATGCCCATATTCCGCAATTCCTCTACCGCACGGGGACTGTCCTCTTTTATTACGTCTGCCGCCGCCATGATTCCGAGAAGCCTGCCGTTTTTTGCAAAGAACAAGGGGGTCTTTCCGTCCTCCGCCAGTTTTTCAGCCTCATCCCTCGCCCAATCCTCCACCACGGCTTTCGTCTCCATATACCTGAGATTTCCGCCGCACAGCTCCGCACCGTCAAGGAATGCTGTCAAGCCGCTGCCGGGAAGAGCTGTGAATTCCGACACATCGCGCAGGCTGAGTCTATCGTTTTCCGCTTTCTCAATGATGGCTTTTGCAAGGGGATGCTCGCTTTTCCTCTCCAGGGAAGCCGCCATGGTAAGCAGTTCCGTTTCGCTGACCCCCTCTGCTGTGCGGATATCGGTGACCGTCGGCTCCCCCTTTGTGATCGTGCCCGTTTTGTCAAGAGCTACGATCTGAATCTTCCCTGTTTCCTCAAGAGCAGAGGCTGTTTTAAACAGTATGCCGTTTTTCGCTCCCACGCCGTTTCCTACCATAATGGCAACCGGTGTGGCAAGTCCCAGGGCACAGGGACAGCTTATAACAAGAACCGAGATCCCTCTCGCTATGGCAAAACCGATCGTCTGTCCCACAAGCAGCCATATGACAGTGGTAAGGACAGCGAACGAGATCACCGCAGGAACGAATACTCCCGACACACGATCTGCCGCTTTTGCGATAGGCGCTTTGGTGGATGCCGCATCGCTGACTGTTTTTATGATCTTGGCAAGGGTCGTGTCCTCGCCTACCCCGGTTGCCTCGCATTTCAGATATCCCGATTGATTCAGCGTTGCCGCCCACACCCGGTCTCCCTCGTGTTTGTCAACAGGTATGCTTTCCCCCGTCAGTGCAGATTCGTTTACCGCGCTTTCCCCTTCGACAACCACACCGTCCACGGGAATATCGGAGCCGGGGCGAACCACAAAAACATCTCCCCTCTTCACCTGTTCCGCAGGAATCTCTGTTTCCTCCCCGTCAACAAGGATGACAGCGGTTTTCGGCGCCAACTTCATCAAGCCCTTCAGCGCATCGGTGGTTTTCCCCTTGGAGCGCGCCTCCAGCATTTTGCCTACCGTAATGAGCGCGAGAATCATGGCAGCCGATTCAAAATAAAACTCATGCAAGTAATGATGCATGGCATCTCCGACCCCCGTATGGGCTGTCATGGCAAAGAGAGCGTAGGTGCTGTATACAAAGGAAGCGGCAGAGCCGAGCGCCACAAGAGTGTCCATATTCGGGGCGCGGTTCCATAGACTTTTGAAGCCGCTTGTGAAGAATTTTTGGTTGATTACCATGACAGCGGCAGACAGGATAAGCTGAGCCAGACCAATGGCAATGGGATTGTCCGCCAAAAATGATGGCAGAGGCCAGCCCCACATAACGTGTCCCATGGAAATATACATAAGCACGGCAAGAAAGCCGAGAGATGCAATGAGGCGTCTCCTCAGCGCAGGGGTTTCTCTGTCAGCAAGGGCATCCTCCGCGGCCGGGGCTGACCGTGTCCCCCCTCCCTTTTTCGCCGCACCGTATCCTGCATCAACAACTGCCTTGATAACCGCCTCCTCCGAAGCGGTGCCTTCCACCCCCATGGAGTTTGTAAGCAGGCTCACCGAGCATGAGGTGACACCGGGCACCTTGCTCACCGCCTTTTCCACACGGGCACTGCAGGCGGCACAGCTCATTCCCGTTACTGTATATTGTTTCATATCCACGACCATTCCTTTACTTCATCAGTTTCTGCAAAGTGCAGACAAGCTCATCCACGGTTTCGTCCTTCCCACGGCGGATATCCTCTGCCACACAGGTTTTGATGTGTTCCGCCAGCAGTTCCTTGCTGAATCCGTTAAGGGCAGCACCTGCCGCCGCCACTTGGGTGAGAATATCCGTACAGTAAGCGCTTTTCTCCACCATTCCGCGAATCCCTCTGATCTGTCCCTCGATTCGATTCAGCCGATTCAGCAATTTTTTCATCTCCTCAGGGGAGCGTTCCTTTGTTTTGCCGGAACATTTGCTGTGTGCACAGTTTTTGGTACGGTTGTTGTCCATATGACTTCCCTCCGTTGTATGTTACAACTTTATTATATACCCTATGGGGGTATTTGTCAATGGGAATAGAGTCATCCCCTACGGTGCATGACAGCAAAATAATTGGAAGGGGGTGAAAAACTTTCCGGAAAACACTTTATGATGTATTTGCACACATAGTGTTGACAACATCATCACCAAATGATATAATTGATTTGAATAAATATTCCATTCCCGACGGAATTTTGTTCCAACAGCAGTAAGGACAATTCACAATATTTATGTAAAGGAGACACTTCCATGAAAAAAATCATTTCCACAGTACTTGCAGGGGTGTGCGCTGTCGGCATAGCACTGTTTGCAGGTGCGGCAAGCAGCGATGTTGCTTTCACCCTTTCAAACCCCAATGAGGATCCCGGATGTACCGTCAAGGTTGAGCTTTCCGTTGATGCCTCCGTCCCCGCAAACAGTTTTGCCCTTTCAAATTTCACATATGACACAGAACTTTTCACATTCAACGGTTTCACCGACATTGATCCGAGCATCAGTTCAAAGTTTTTCCTCAATTCCTTCGATGATACAAAAGAAGTTATCACTCTCGGTGCAATGTCCGGCTCCGCTTTTGAAAGCTACATATGCAGCCTCGAGTTCACCATTGCCGAGGACGCTCCCGAAGGAACCTACCCCATCACAGCAACTCCCCTCGCAAAGAACGGCAGTAAAGTTCTCGCATCCGAGGTTATTGCAGGCTCCATTACCGTAAACCATGTTCACGCAATGACCTATTCTGCTCCCGTTGCCGCAACCTGTGTGGATGAAGGAAAGACTGAAGCATGGTATTGCACAAAATGTGAATGTTATTTTGCAGATGAGGAGGGTGAGGTTGAACTGAAGAATCTTGCCACACCCATCGACCCCGACAACCACACAGGCAGAACCGAGATCCGTGATGCAAAGGCCGACACCTGCTTCGAGGACGGCTACACAGGCAATACCCACTGTCTCGACTGTGGCGTTAAGCTGGCAGACGGCGAAGTTATCCCGGCATCCGGTACCATCTTCACCTTCCACGAAGCCATCGGCAAGCCCGGCGAGGTGATTGAGGTAAAGATCTCTGCGGAGAGCACAGACCCCATCAACTCCATTGCACTGTTCGAGCTCAGCTATGACCCGAGCATTCTCACATTCGTTGGTTTCTCCGACACCGAAGCCGCTGCGGACAAGTTCTTCCTGAACGCATTTGACACGGAAAAGGGCGTTGTAACATTGGGGCTCAAGACCGCTGAAGTTTTCACAGGCGACCTTTTCACGCTCAGCTTTGAAATTGCGGCAGGAATTGAGGACTGCACCACAGAGGTAACCATGCAGAGCCTTGTAAAGAACAATTCCAAGGTTCTCAACTCCGGCGCTGTACCTGCTGAAGTAACTGTAAGAAACGAAATCCTCGGTGACATCAACCATGACGAAACCGTTGATATTTCAGACGCGCTGGCGCTCTTCCAGTTCAGTATGCTTCCCGATGTATACCCCATTCCCTACATCGGCTCCACCGACTTCACAAAGGACGGCACAACAGACATCAGCGACGCGCTCCTGCTGTTCCAGTACAGTATGCTGCCTGATGTATATCCCCTTGCATAAACCAAACAACAGCCGGGACAGACTCACATTTTCGTGAAATCTGTCCCGGTATTTTTTATTTATTGTTGTGTGCATGATTCTCTTTTGCCACTCTCTCCTTCTACTGAGCCAGTCTCCGATACTGCCCGGGGCTGACTCCCTCCGCCGATTCAAAAAAGCGGATGCAGATAGTTTTTATACAAGTCATTCCACAAAACAAGTCAAGGAGCTTTGTGTGAATTTTTTAGGGAGAAATACACCGGATTTTGGTTGAAATCCGGATAAATATATGATATAATGAAGAAGTAAGGAAAACAGACAAAGGAGAGACAGCATGAAATATATGAGAAAATTAGCAAGCGCGGTATTGGTCATTGGTGTTGCGGCGATTTGTATGGTGCTCTGCGCGGTTGGTGCCGGTGCAAGAGAGGCCGTGGCGGAAGGCGAATGCGGTGCGAACAGCGGTAACCTGACGTGGGTACTGTATGACGACGGTGAGTTGGTGATTGACGGCGTGGGGAAAATGGGTGCATGGAAAATCAATACCGGTGCGCCATGGTATCCACACAGAACATCCATAAATAAAGTAACCATCGGCGACAGCGTTACCTCTATTGGTTATTATGCATTCTACGGCTGCACCGGCCTCACAAGTATTGTTATTCCCAACAGCGTTACCTCTATTGGTTCCAGGACATTCTACGGTTGCACAGCGCTCACAACCATTGACATTCCCGACAGCGTTACTTCGATTGGTGATTATGCATTCTACGGTTGCATCGGCCTCACAAGCATTGACATTCCCGACAGCGTTACCTCTATTGGTTATGATGCATTCTACGGCTGCACTGGCCTCACAAGCATTGGCATTCCCGACAGCGTTACGACCATTGGCAATTATGCATTCTACGGCTGCACCGGCCTCACAAGTATTGTTATTCCCAACAGCGTTACCTCTATTGGTTCCAGGACATTCTACGGTTGCACAGCGCTCACAACCATTGACATTCCCGACAGCGTTACTGACATTGAAACAGCTGCATTCCTCCGCTGCACAGCGCTCACAACCATTGACATTCCCGACAGCGTAACTTCGATTGGCGAAAGTGCATTTTACGGCTGCACAGGGCTCACAAGCGTAACAATAGGAGACAGCGTTACTTCGATTGGCGGCAGTGCATTCGAAGACTGCACCGGTCTCACAAGCATTGACATTCCCGACAGTGTTACCTCTATTGGTTCCAGGGCATTCTACGGCTGCACAGCGCTCACAACCATTGAGATTCCCGACAGCGTTACTTACATTGGTTATTATGCATTTTACGGCTGCACTGGCCTCACAAGCATTGACATTCCCGACAGCGTTACTTACATTGGTTATTATGCATTTTACGGCTGCACTGGCCTCACAAGCATTGACATTCCCGACAGCGTTACTTCGATTGGCGACGAAACATTTTACGGCTGCACCGGGTTGGAAAACATAATTATCGGCAATGGTGTACCTGACCTTAACGGCTTTAGTTTTACGGACTATGAAAAACTGACAAGCGTAACAATAGGAGACAGCGTTACTTATATTGGTTATCATGCATTCTACGGCTGCAAAGCGCTCACAAACGTAACCATCGGTGATAGCGTTACTGAGATTGGTAATTCTGCATTCTACGGCTGCACAGGACTCACAAGCATTGACATTCCCGACAGTGTTACCTCTATTGGTGAAGATGCATTCGACGGCTGCACAGGACTCACAAGCATTGACATTCCCGACAGTGTTACCTCTATCGGCATACGGGCATTCAAAGGCTGCACAGGGCTCACAAGCATTGACATTCCCGACAGCGTTACTGACATTGGAACAGCTGCATTCTCCGGCTGCACAGGGCTCACAAGCATTGATATCCCCGACAGCTTTACTTCGATTGGTGATTATGCATTCTCCGGCTGCACCGGCCTCACAAGTATTGACATTCCCGACAGCGTTACTGAGATTGGCATCTGGGCATTCAAAGGCTGCACAAGACTCACAAGTATTGTGATTCCCAACAGCGTTACTTCGATAGGAAGAGAGGCATTCTCCGGCTGCACCGGCCTCACAAGCATTGACATTCCCGACAGCGTTACTGACATTGGACCAGCTGCATTCTCCGGCTGCACAGGGCTCACAAGCATTGATATCCCCGACAGCGTTACTTACATTGGAACAGCTGCATTTTACGGCTGTACAGGGTTGGAAAACATAACCATCGGCAATGGTGTAAGTAGTCTTAGTAGCTTTTATTTCTATGAAAACCTGAAAAGCATTATCATCGGCAATGGCGTTACCTCCATTGGCAATTCGGCTTTTTACGGCTGCACAGGACTCACAAGCATTGACATTCCCGACAGTGTTACCTCTATCGGCATACGGGCATTCTCCGGCTGCACAGGACTCACAAGCATTGACATTCCCGACAGCGTTACTGACATTGGAACAGCTGCATTTGAAGGCTGCACCGGCCTCACAAGCATTTACATTCCCGAAAGTGTTACTTCGATTGGCGACGAAACATTTTACGGCTGCACCGGCCTCACAAGCATTGAAATTCCCGACAGCGTTACCTCTATCAGCATACGGGCATTCTACGGCTGCACAGGTCTCACAAGCATTGACATTCCCGACAGCGTTACTGACATTGAAACAGCTGCATTCTCCGGCTGCACTGGCCTCACAAGCATTGACATTCCCGACAGCGTTACCTCTATTGGTTCCGGGGCATTCTCCGGCTGCACCGGCCTCACAAGCATTGACATTCCCGACAGCGTTACTGACATTGAAACAGCTGCATTCTCCGGCTGCACTGGCCTCACAAGCATTGACATTCCCGACAGCGTTACCTCTATTGGCAAAAATGCATTCAAAGGTTGCTCGAATGTAGAAAAAATAACCATTGGTAACGGTGTGACTGACCTTAACAGCTTTGATTTTAAAACATATGAAAAACTAAAAAGCGTTGTTATCGGTGACAGCGTTACCTCTATTGGCAAAAGTGCATTCAGTGGCTGCAAAGAATTAACAGATGTAACTATCGGCAATGGCGTTACCTCTATTGGTGATTATGCATTTCTTATTTGCACGAATTTGGAAAATGTAATTATCGGCAATGGTGTCCCCGACCTAAATGGCTTCTATTTTAACGAAAACGAAAATCTTAAAAGCATAACGATTGGCAATAGTATTACGTCGATCAGTGGAAAATCATTCTATTGTTGCACAGGATTGGAGAATGTAATTATTGGCGACAGCGTTACTTCGATTGACGGCGGTGCATTCTCCGGATGCACCAGCCTCAAAAGCATTGAATTTCCCGACAGTGTTACTTCGATTGACGGGGGTGCATTCTCTGGATGCACCGGCCTCAAAAGTGTGACATTCGGCGACAGCGTTTCTTACATTGGCGGCAGTGCCTTCTCAGGCTGCAGTGGTTTAACAAACGTGGACTTCGGAGACAGCGTTGCTTCGATAGGAAAAGAGGCATTCGAGGGCTGCTCAAACTTAACAAGCATTGAGATTCCCGACAGTGTCACTTACATTGATGAATATGCATTCTCCGGCTGCTATGGCCTCAAAAGTGTGTCCTTTGGCGACAGTGAATTTATCCTTGGTAACTGCTTGTTTTCCATTGGCGCCAGAGCATTCAACAGATGTACAAGTCTGACAAGCATTGATATCCCCGAAAGTGTTACTGACATTGGAACAGCTGCATTTTACGGCTGCACTGGCCTCACAAGCATTGACATTCCCGACAGCGTTACTTCCATTGGTAACTGGGCATTCTACGGCTGCACAGGACTGAAAAACGTGACCATAGGCGACGGAGTTACTTCAATTGGCTCAGAATCGTTCATGCGCTGCACAAATTTAACAGACATAACCATCGGCAACAGTGTTACCTCGGTTTTTCATGATGCATTCGAATATTGCATAGGACTAAAAAGCGTGACCACCGACAGTTTGATTTTTGTTGAGGATTTTAAAAATATATTCAGTCCATACTCACACATTAGTGTGGAAAACATAACCATCGGAGACAGTGTTACTTATATAGGTGAACAGGCATTCTCTTCCTACACCTCTTTGAAAAGTGTGACTATCGGCAGCGGTGTCTCTTGTATTGGCAAAAGCGCGTTTTCCAATTGCAAAGGGCTCACGAGCGTGGTCATCGGCAACAGCGTTACTTCGATTGGTGATTATGCATTTTCCGGCTGCACAGGGCTCACAACCTTTGAAATTCCGGACAACGTTACTTCTATTGGAGAATGTGCTTTTCAAGACTGTATAGGTTTGGCAAACATAAACATCGGCAACAGCGTTACTTCGATTGGTGACAGTTCATTCTTCAACTGCAATGTTTTGACAAACGTGGACTTCGGAGACAGTGTTACTTCGATTGGTGACAGTTCATTCTATGGCTGCACAGGGCTCACAAGAATTGATATCCCCGACAGCGTTACTTCTATTGGTGACAGTTCATTCTATGGCTGCACAGGGCTCACAAGAATTGATATCCCCGACAGCGTTACTTCTATTGGTTATTATGCATTCTCCGGCTGCACAGGGTTGGAAAACATAATTATCGGCAATGGTGTACCTTCCCTTACCGGCTTTATTTTTAGGGACTATGAAAAACTGACAAGCGTAACAATAGGAGACAGCGTTACTTATATTGGTTCTTATAAATTCCGTGGCTGCGCAGAGCTTTCAAGCGTCATAATTGGTGACGGTGTTACTTCGATTGGAGAAAGTGCATTCGAGGCCTGCAAAAGGCTTTCAAGCGTCATAATTGGTGACGGTGTTACTTCGATTGGTAAAGAGGCATTCTACGGCTGCATTGGGCTCACGAGTTTGAGCCTCGGTGACAGCGTTACCTCTATTGGTGAATGTGCATTCTGCCACTGCACAGCGCTCACAACCATTGACATTCCCGACAGCGTAACTTCGATTGGCGGAAGTGCATTTTACGGCTGCAAAGGGCTCACAAGCGTGAGGATTCCCGAGAATGTTACTTCGCTTGACGATGAGGCCTTCGCCGGCTGTACCAATGTGAAAAGTGTAACGATTCTCAATCCAACGGTATATCTTGACCTTTGGGAGTTTGGCTGTGAAGGAGAAGTCCCCATCAACTCCGTTACAGTGTATGGATTCTCCGACTCTAAGGCAGAAGATGAGTTTTGGCATCATACTAGGATCCACAGAGAAGCTTATTATGTTAATGAGCAGATGTGTTTTAATAATGCGTATTGCAAATCAAAATTTATATCCTTAGGAGAATATGTCCCCAAAGACAAGCCCGAGACCACCGCGCCCGAGACCACCGCACCAGAGACCTCCGCGCCCGAGACTGAGCCCGAGCAGGTGTGCACCGTTTCCGTATGCGAATGGGATGACCCTCTCACCGAAACCAAACTCATTCCTCTCAGCGGCGTTACGGTCAAATTCGGCAAACAGTCCGGCGTCACGGGCAGCAGCGGAGAGCTGACATTTAAAATGCCCGCTGACGGCGAAACCATCAGCATCTCAGCCAAAAAAACGGATTATGATGATTACGAAGAATTCAATGTCTCCCCTTCCTCCACCTTCGTCATCATTATGAGCCCGAAAGATGAAAAAATACTCACCCCCCTGACCTGCAATGCTCAGAAACTTTCAAACCAGGTCTCACAAATCAACAACAAAGCGGATTTGACAGCGGAAATCTCCGTGTCGGGTAAGTCCTCCCTTTTCGATATTACAAAAATTGTACTGAAACAGGGAAGCACCGTACTCGGTGAAGCCAAAGGCGGCCCTGCCGATACATACTGCTTTGCAAACTTCAAGGTACACAACAGCAACTTCAAAGCCGGCGAGCCCGTTTCGGTAGAGATGCATACTGCGGATAATGTGGTTACATCAAAATCACTGAATATCGTTGTTGTGTCGCAGGGGTTGGTGGAGTTTGATAACTTCTTTAAGGATGCATGGGACTTTGTTCTTCCGGATGATGTTGATTTTTTGGGCGGTATGAAATTCAGTATAGCGGCCCCGCGTTGGGATATCGAGGGAAGGCTGAGTAATTCGGATATTCGCTATGGACTCAATGTCAGATTAAACAATAAACCTAAACTTTCCGATATTCAAAAAGCACTGAATAAGGTTTCGGAAAAGGCCGGAAACCCTGTTTCGAGTCACGATTTCAAGTTTAAGGTAGGCGGTAGATTGACTCTGAAATTTGATGACAAAGGAATCTTCGACAATCCTGAAATTATGTTAATTGTTACACTCGAATATACAAACGGTACGGGATTGACCGTTCCTGTCGGTGCGATTTCGGTTCGTCTTGAAGTCGATTTCACTATCAAAGGAGAGCTCCTGATTGACGTATGCGAAATTGATAAAGTATCAGGAAAACTCCGACTTCCTACTGAGTATAACCTTGATATGCTTGTAACCGGTGCCGCATTATGTCGTGCCGGTGTTGGAAATAAAGTTCTTTCAGCAGGTGTTTACGGAAAACCTTCCCTCGCATTCCGTATCAACCTTATACCGGAAATAGGCTTGCAATATATCCAATTGATGGGTGAGTTTGGGTTATATGCCAAATCCGGACTGTTTGAAGGGCTAAAGGTTGACGTTGCTTTGTTCGCGGGGAATAAGTACATCTACGGTCAAGATTCCTCCGCAAACGCTCTGTCCGCACTGGTGGGTCCGGAATTATACGATGTCAAACGCTATGCCTTCGCAGAAACCGCCCCCACTGCTCTCTCTTCACAGTGGCAATCCGTTGCTGACGGTGTACTCCAGAGCGGTGTATATGACGGTGCGGATCCCCAGATCGTAACAGCGGACGGCGTTACCATGATGGCGTTCCTCAACGACAGCGGCAGCGATGACATTTACAATGCACAAAAGCTGGTTTACTCTCTTTGGGACGGTAACTCCTGGAGTGAGCCCATGCCTGTTGACAGCAACGCTCTCGCGGACTCCATGTTCAAGCTCTGCTCCGACGGCAATGATATTTGGATTGTATATCTCCAAGCAAACAGAGCTTTATCCGATGCAGATGATACTTATGATATTGCAGGTGCCATGGAAGTTGCTGCTGCAAAATACGATTGGGAATCCGGCACATTTGATAAACCCGTTCTCCTTACAGCAGACAATACATTTGATTTGCTGCCGGATATGACCATCGTGAACGGTGTGCCTGTTGCCGCATGGGTAAGCAACAATGACAACCACCTCTTCGGTATGACCGGCAACAACACCCTTTACACAAGCAATTTCATTGACGGTGCGTGGACCGAACCCACTGTTCTTTGCGAAGATGCCGATGCAGTCTCAGCTCTGGCTGTCGGCTCATTTGACGGAGAAAACGCTGTTGTTGTAGTCGCACATGACACGGACAACGATTTCAGCACGGTCGGGGACAATTCCATCGTGGCATACACAAACGGTCAAACCATGTGTATCGCCTCCGGCAGAGCTTCAAATAGTATTACATTCAGCGGCAATCATGCTTACTGGATTGAAAACAACAAGCTCGTTTGCATGAAATCCACCAAGAAAACAAAAACCGTTATCAAGTCACTGCCTTTTGGAAGTTCCAATGACTTCGAGGTAGTTACCGACGGTGAGACAACGTATTTCTTCCTCAGAGTTTACAGCGAAGAAGAAAAAGAAGAAAGCGGAAACTGTGACATCTACTGTTATATTCTTAACGGAAATGTTTTGTCAAACCCCATCAGTTTCATCAAATCCGAAGGATATATAGACAGTTTCGATACGGTTGTTCTCGATGGAAACTTGCTCACCGTGTTCCGTCAGACAGATGTCTCCTTATCTGAAAGCGATATGCAGACACAAAGCTCGCTGTATTCCTCGTATAAAGCACCTGCTGCCTCCCTTGGTATTGATTATCTCGATTACAACTCGTCAGATCTCTTTGGGGATAATTTCGTTTCGTTGAAGGTACAAATCAGGAACAACGGAACCTCTGCAGCATCCGGGTTTACGCTGTATGCAAAAGATGGATCCGTACAGGAGTTTGACAACGAAATACTTCCGGGAGAAAATACTGTTGTCACATTCAATTGTACGTTTGTCGACGGAGAAAATGACATATCTGTTACCGTAACCGACGAAAACGGTTTAACCGATACTGAGTCTGTCACAGTTCGTTTTGCGGATATTTCTGTAAAAGCATCAGTGTATTATGTTTCGAAAGATCCACTCTTAGATGCACTCACGCGCAACAATGGATCTGTCAGCGGAAGCGGAACACTTATAATCAAGCGTGATGACACAGATGGAGAGGTTATTTTCACTAAGGATATTACTTTGGAACCGGGCGAAAAACTGCACAACACGCTCGAACTCACAGACAAGTCTATAACGCGTGTTTTTGTAGAATTTGTTCCGGAACCTGAGGACTATTATTTAACAAACAACAGTGCATACTGCTCTCTCTATTGGGATGTCGCCGAGAACGTTCCCGAAACCGAGCCTGAGACTGAGCCCGAAACCGAGCCCGAAACCGAGCCCGAGACTGAGCCCGAAACTGAACCCGAGACTGAGCCCGAAACCGAGCCCGAAACCGAGCCCGAAACCAAGCCCGGCACAGAACCTACAGAAATCCTCGGTGACATCAACCATGACGAAACCGTTGATATCTCAGACGCGCTGGCGCTCTTCCAGTTCAGTATGCTTCCCGATGTATACCCCATTCCCTACATCGGCTCCACCGACTTCACAAAGGACGGCACAACTGACATCAGCGACGCGCTCCTGCTGTTCCAGTACAGTATGCTGCCTGATGTATATCCCCTTGCATAAACCAAACAACAGCCGGGACAGACTCACGTTTTCGTGAAATCTGTCCCGGTATTTTTTATTTATTGTTGTGTGCATGATTCTCTTTTGCCACTCTCTCCTTCTACTGAGCCAGTCTGCGATACTGTCCCGGGCTGACACCCTCCGCCGATTCAAAAAAGCGGATGCAGTTGTACTCGTTGGAGAAGCCCAAAGCCTCCGCGATCTCACGGATGGTCAGCTCTGTCCCCGTCAAAAGCTCCTTCATCCTCTCGCAGCGCGCCTTTCGGATGTATTCGCCAACCGATACCCCTTCCGCTTCATTGAATAATCTGTTAAGCTGCCTGTCTGACAGATGCACCACCTGAGCCGCTTCCGTTACCGAAAGAGGTCGGGTGCTGTTGTCCTCGATAAATTTCCGCGCATGGATCAGGCGAACGTCCTCTCCATCATCAGAGGCTTCCGCCCGACTGACCCCTCTCTCCGCAAAGCCGCTTTTCTCCTTCGGAGAGGAGGAAAGCATCAGGAGCAGAGCGCACACGGATTCCCTGATCAGATACGGGATTACTGCCCTCGGACAACCCTCAGCAGACAGGGCAATGCGGATGGCGGCCTCCATCCCCTCCGTGATCTTTCCGTGGGTCACGTTTTTGGGAAAAGCGGCGTAAACAGGATTATCCTCTCCACCATTCAGCACAAAGGTCAGGGACAGACGTTCATATTCCGCCCCTCCACTGCTCATAACGTGCTCTGTCCCCGGCGGAAAAAGCAAATATTCACCTTCGGAAAGTGTCACCTCACCCCACTCTGCTATTTGATAAACGGTATGGTCCTTTCGCTGGAAGTGGATCTCGTAAAAGGTGTGGCGATGCAGCTTTTTGGAAACCCTGTGGTCATCAAGATGCCGATACTGCATCTGAAGCCACAGAATCTCGGCTTCCATTGGTGAGGTGATGGCAGGAATCTTCAGCTTATTCATTGCACTCCTGCGGCGAGGGTGAGCTTTCGTCTGCTTCATGGGATTTCTCCTTCGCGATTTTGTCTGAAATTGATATGTTTTTGTCTCCGTTTGATATTGCCCTCGAAACAAATCGGTGGTATAATACTGATGGTAATATTAAAACATAAAGAAAGGTATATACAATCATGTCAAAAGCACAGGCATTTCCTACAATGGTAACGCCCTTCAACCGTGACGGAAGCGTTGACTACGGCGCTGCACGGGCAATGGTTGACTGGTATCACGAAAAGGGCTGCGGCGGTATCTTTGCCACCTGCCAGTCAAGCGAAATTTTCAATCTCACCGTAGCAGAGCGTGTAAAGCTCACAAAAACCGTGGTTGACAGGGCAGCGGAGCTCTCTTCCCTCCATCCCGACAAGCCGAGGCTGACCGTTGTTGCCTCCGGACACATTTCCGACTCCTTTGAGGATCAGGTATACGAGCTTCAGTCCATCAATGCTGTGGGTATCGACACTCTTATACTCATCTCCAACCGCATGGATATCGCAAACACAGGCGACGAAGCATGGATTGCGGACACCACCCGTCTCATGGACGCTCTGCCCGATATGCCCCTGGGCGTTTACGAATGTCCTTCCCCCTACAAGCGTCTCATGTCTGACAAAATGCTGACATTCTGTGCAGACAGCGGCCGTTTCTATTACATGAAGGACACCTGCTGCGATGCCGCACTGATGGCACACCGCGTAAAGCTCATTGAGGGCACCCCCATGAAGCTGTACAACGCCAACGCCCAGACCCTTCTTGAAACTGTCAGAAGCGGCGCTTCGGGTTACTGCGGTGTTATGTGCAACTTCCATCCCGATCTGTATGTATGGCTGTGCGAAAACTTTGAAAAGGAGCCCGAGAAGGCCGATGTGCTTCAGTCTGCCCTTTCCATGGCAGCATTCACCGAAGCCCTCGCTTATCCTGTAACCGCAAAGTACCATCTGAAGGAGATCATCGGTCTGCCCCTCTCCGACATTTTCACAAGAAAGCGTCCTGCCGCTGACCTTACGGAGTATAATGTGCTCTGCATCCGTCAGATGGAGCTTTTGGCTGAGGAAATGAGAAAACTTATTCGCTGAGGCGTTTCCGTGCCCTATGTCCGATTATGATAATAGTATAATCAATCCATAGGCGCGCTGTCAATCTTTTTGGCGAAAAAAACATCGAAAAAACGGGTCTGTTCCCCGAGCCTCCCATTTTTGGAAGGAGCTCTGCGGTACAGACCCTCTTTTTATTATTCAAATCAAGCCGTTACACATTCTCGTAACCCATCAGAATGTCGGAGATCACCTTCAGAACCTTGTCGTGGCATCCGCCGCATCCCGTTGAGCAATGAGTAACTTTCTTCACGTCCTCGAATGCCATCAGCACATCGTCAAATGATTTGTTTTCGTGCAGGGCATCTGCAATATCGTAAAAGCTGACCTTTTTGCAGTTGCATACCATGTAGTTTTCTTTCATTGCCAATACCTCTTACAGAACCAGAGACGGTGCGGTGTATACCCTTGCGCCCAGCTCCTGATTCAGCATATACAGACTCTTCGGATCGGAGCCGAACAGCTCCATTTTGGAGATCAGGTCGTTGGCGTTTGTCTCCTCCTCGCCCTGCTCCTTTACGAACCAGTCAAGGAACTGCATGGTACGGAAATCCTTCACCTCATATGCCGCCGCGTAAATATCGTTGATGAGGGATGTGACATAGATCTCGTGGTTAAGCCCGGCCTCAAGAACCGCCATATTGCTCTCGAACTCCTCTGTGGGCTTGTCGATGGCGCCCAGTGTTACCTTTTCGTTGTTGTTCTGCAGGTATGTATAGAACAACATGGCATGGTCGCGTTCCTCCTGCGCCTGGATCATATACCAGTTGGCGAATCCGTCAAGCCCTTTTTCTTCAAAATAATTGGAAAAGGAAAGGTAAAGATAAGCGGAATATAATTCCTTGTTGATCTGATCGTTCAGCAATTCACGAACCTTTGCATTCATCATAATCGAATCCTCCATTTATGCATATATAAAGTTTTTTAAAAGGGGTTTGGGGAAAACCTCTTTTAAAAAAAGTTTTCCCCATCCTTCCCCTTATTGAATGGGTTCAAAATCAGCCGCGCCGTGCTTGCACAGGGGGCAGATGAAATCGTCGGGAAGGACATCGCCTTCGTACACATAGCCGCAGATCTTGCACACATAGCCCTTCTTTCCTTCCGTTTCGGGCTTGGGCTTCACATTGCTGTGATAGTAGGCGTATGTCATGGAAGGTCTGTCGGAAAGAACTCTCGCCTCGGTCACGGAGCAGATGAACATACCGTGAGTATCAAGGTCAATATACTGCTCCACCACAAGGGACATAAAGGAATTGATATAACGAGGGAGGAACACCAGTCCGTTGTCGGAACGGAGAGGCTCGCATTCCGCAAATTTATCCGTATTTCTTCCACTCTTGAAGCCGAACTGCTCAAATACTGCGAAGGGGGCATCCTCTGTCAGGAAATTGATGTTCATCTTCCCCGTCTGCTTGATAACATGATGAGAATAGCTTTCCTTATTGATGGTGACAGCAATACGGTTGGGGGTGTTTGTCACCTGTGTGACCGTGTTTACGATCAATCCGTTGTCCTTCTTGCCGTCGTTGGATGTTACCACATAAAGTCCGTAGCCGATGTTGAACAGTGCGGTAAGATCGTTCTTGTTCGCTGTGGCATCCTGCTGTGCCAGGTACTCTCTGCACAGTTCCTCAGCCAGTGCGTCAAGCTGTGCGGCACTTTCATCGTTCATTGCGGAGAGGATCTTCACCGTGGTATCGGTAAAGGTCAGATTGCTGCTCTTCTCAAGAAGCTCGCGCATCACCTTTGCAGCCAGGGGCGCCCAGCCTCCGTTTTCGATGAGACCCACGGTGCGGTTCTGGAAATTCCGTTCGGTCAGGTGATTGATAAACTCGCGCATGGGAGGGAATATCTCCGCATTATAGGTGGTGGTGGCGAGCACCAGCTTGCTGAGACGGAACGCTTCCGACACAGCCTCCGACATATCGCATCTTGCAAGATCATGGACAACGACCTTGGGGCATCCGTTTGCCGCCAGCTTTTCCGCCAGCTTCTGAACTGCTTTTTTGGTATTGCCGTAGATGGAGGTATATGCAATCAGGATACCTTCCTCCTCGGGCTGGTAGCTTGACCAGGTGTTATAGAGGCTCAGATAATGTCCGAGGTTCTCCTTCAGCACGGGACCGTGGAGGGGACAGATCATGGAAATATCCAGTCCTGCCGCCTTTTTCAGAAGATGCTGAACCTGCGCGCCGTACTTGCCGACAATACCGATATAATACCGTCTGGCTTCATCCTCCCAGGGCTCATCCGTATCCAATGCACCGAATTTTCCGAAGCCGTCCGCGGAGAAGAGCACCTTTTCCGTCATGTCGTAGGTTACGATAACCTCGGGCCAGTGCACCATGGGGGCGGTCACAAAGGTCAGGGTGTGATATCCGAGGGGGAGAGTATCTCCTTCCTTTACTACCAGCCTTCTGTCCTCATATTCCGTTCCGAAGAAATTCTTCATCATGGAAAATGCCTTGGCGGAGGAGACGATGACGGCATCGGGATATGCCTTTGCAAAGGTGTGGATATTCGCCGCATGGTCGGGTTCCATATGCTGAATTACCAGATAGTCGGGCTTTCTGCTGCCGAGCACATTCTGGAGATTATCCAGCCATTCATGGGTGAAATTGGCGTCTGCGGTATCCATGACGGCGATCTTCTCGTCCATGATAACATAGGAATTGTAGGAGATTCCGTTCGGCACCTTATACTGCCCCTCGAACAGGTCTACCTTGCGGTCATTGACGCCGATGTATTTGATGGTATCCGTAATAAACATGATTGCCTCCGTTTTTTGCTTTAATGTAATTTATCTTACTATAAGTATAATGGTTTTATTTGTAAAATTCAATACATATTCGTGACTTATTCCAAAATTTTTCCATCTGTGGTAATGGTCACAACCTGCCACGGGATAAACTTTCCGCTGTCACGAAGGGCGCGCTTTACCGCATTTTCAATTCCGCCGCAGCAGGGAACCTCCATTCGGACGATTTTCACGCTTTTGATATCGTTGTTGCTGATGATTGCGGTGAGTTTTTCCGCATAATCCCCCTCGTCAAGTTTGGGACAGCCGATTAAGGTAATGTGATTCCTTATGAAATCGTTGTGGAAGTTTCCGTAGGCATACGCTGTGCAGTCTGCCGCAATAAGCAGGTTTGCTCCGTCGAAGTACGGCGCATTGACGGGCACCAGCTTGATCTGGCAGGGCCACTGCTGAAGCTGGCTTACCATCAACTGCGGTCTCGCCGTAACGGGCGGCTGTTCTCTCTTTATGGTCTTTGATTGAGTGCCGGGACAGCCGCATGGGGGCTTCATGCCTTCCTTCAACCCCTGCCCCGTCTTTTTCGCCTTTGCCGCCATCACAGCCGCTTCATCATATGCCGGCGCCTCGCGCATCTCAAAGCGAATGGCATCCGTTGGACAGGCAGGGAGGCAATCCCCAAGCCCGTCGCAGTAATCTTCCCTTGTCAGCTTCGCTTTTCCGTTTACCATTTCAATGGCTCCCTCGTGGCAGGCTGCCGCACAGGCACCGCATCCATTGCACTTTTCTTCATCTATGGTGATAATCCTTCTTTTCATGTCTGCCTCCTTTATCCATTCTGTGATTTTCTGCAGCATCCGTCTTTTCCGCATCCGTTTTCAGCGCAGCTGCATCGGTAGCATATCTCATTCACGCACCGATCATTCCGAGCAATGTCGCAAAGATTATTCACCGTCGTCTCGGCAATATTCTGAAGGGCTTCCTCGGTGAGAAATGCCTGATGGGATGTGACGATCACGTTGGGCATGGAAATAAGCCGCGCCAAAGTGTCGTCATCAAGGATGTGTCCCGAGTTGTCCTCGAAAAAGATATCCGATTCCTCCTCGTAAACATCAAGGCAGGCGGCTCCGACCTTTCTCGATTTTATTCCTTCAAGGAGTGCGGAGCCATCCACAAGCGCACCTCTTGAGGTGTTGATGAGCACCACGCCCTTTCTGCATTTTTCCAGCGCTTTTTCATCTATAAGATGGTATGTATCATCCGTCAGGGGACAGTGCAGAGATATAATATCGCTCTTCTCCAGAAGCTCATCAAATGAAACATACCTTACCGTATCGCCGTTATCCAATCCCTCCGTCGGGTATTTGTCGTATGCAAGCACCTTCATTCCGAATCCGCGGCATATATCAATGAATACTCGTCCGATCTTGCCCGTTCCCACAACGCCTACCGTTTTTCCGTGAAGGTCAAAGCCCGTCATTCCGGCAAGGCTGAAGTTGTAGTCCCTTGTGCGAATGAACGCCTTGTGGATCCGTCTGACAGAGGTGAGCAGCATTGCCATTGCGTGTTCAGCCACAGCATACGGAGAGTAAGCAGGCACTCGCACCACACGGATTTTACGGAAGGCGTACTGCATATCCACATTGTTGTATCCTGCGCACCGCAGAGCCACTGCCTTCACACCCAGCCCTGCCAGTCTGTCGATCACTGCCGCATTTACAGTGTCGTTGACGAACACACATACCGCTTGCGCACCTGCCGCCAGCTCTACTGTGTCCTCGTTCAGTTTTGTTTCAAAAAATTTATATTCTATGCCATACTTCTCGCCGTATTTCTCAAATCCGGGTACATCATATGGCTTTGTATCAAAAAAAGCGACTTTCATTCCGTTTCCTCCTTGCTTTTATGGTTATATTATAGTATAATACTTCCATAATGTATGTTGAATTTTCAACAAAAAAGTTTTTTTGAGGATTAAAAATGGAAAAATACCTGCCGGTACTGCGCCAATGCCCCTTATTTTCCTGTATTGAGGACTGCGACCTGCTGAAGATGCTGGTCTGCCTTGGGGCGAGAGTAGAAAACTTTGACAAAAAATACACCATTCTCACGGAAGGAACAAAGGCGCGATATATCGGCATTATGCTGTCGGGGAAGGCACAGATTGTGCGGAACGATTACTACGGCAACAGAAGCCTTCTTGCCGAAATAAGAGAATCCGAGGTGTTTGCCGAAGCTTTTGCCTGCGCCGAGGTTTCCGCCCTTCCCGTTTCCGTGATAGCAAACGAACCTTCGCAGGTCATGCTCATCGACTGCGGCCACATTCTGCACACCTGCAAAAACAACTGCGGCTTCCACCAACAGCTTATCTTTAATCTTATGAAAGATTTAGCCTCAAAGACCATCCTGTTTCACCGTAAACTTGAAATAACTTCACAGAAAACAACAAGGGATAAGCTGATGACTTACCTGATGTTCTGCGCGAAGAAGGAAGGAAAACCTGAGTTTGAGATTCCCTTTGACCGTCAGGAGCTTGCTGATTATCTTGAGGTAGACCGCAGCGGACTGTCGGCAGAGATCGGCAAACTGCGGAAGGAAGGGATTCTCGAAAGCGAAAAGAATCGCTTCAGGCTGTTGTGAAATACCGCCCTCTCATTTTGCCTGCAAAACAAAAACAGCCGAATGGCACAAGGCGCGGTCAATGCCCGAAATCCTTCATTTTTTCCGATTCCTCACGTTCAAACGCCACCACGGCTCGGGCGAGAGCAACAGCATCTTCCTCTGCCCCCTGCTCCTCAATACGGCACAGGGTTCTCTCAAGGGAATCTGCCCCCATTTTCGTTCCTTTTACGATCATATCCGCGATATGCCCATCGGAAGAATCAAAGAGGGTGTTCAGGGACGCTCCTGCACGCGCCATTGCTTTCTTCATGGGGGAAAGTTTCTCCGGCTTGACCGCCTGCCGTTTCAGCAAGCTGTCCGCCTGACGGGTGAAGGATGAGTATTTCTCCATTTGGCAGGTCACGTTTGTCATCATAAATCTGTCCTTTATCATAGGAACCATGTTCCCCAGATTCTCGCTGCCCATGGTCACGTTTTTGTATACCTCGGACAGCAATTCTTCCGTGTTTTTCTTTTTGTTCATAAATGACACCTTCCCTTTCATATGCTCCGAATTTCTTTGCAAAACGCTTTTTTATTATTTGCGGCGAAAAAAAAATTATGCCTGTCGGGGAAAATGTAAACAGACAATAAATTTTCATCAAGTTATTGCAAAGCCCTCTTGTAAAACGAAAAAATTGTTATATAATATTATTATCCGGTATTATGCGGTTTTTTGCCGCGCTCAGAGGTAATCATGAAGTTTAAAGATTTTATAAATAGATTTTCCCCACGGGATGAGGAGGAGACGGAGGGAATCAATGAGAATTCGGAATTTGAGCTGTCCCTTGCGGAGACTGAAAGCATCTGCGAAAACGGGCGGTTTCTTAACTCCGTGGATCAGCTCAGCGAAGAGGATATTGAACTCCCCCCAAACATGGCTCCAAAAAAGAAAAACGGGGATCTTCCCCGACGGATTCTCCTTGGTGTTTTCTCCCTTACCTTTGCGGTAAGCTGCCTGCTCCTCGTAAAAGATGCACTCTCCAAACAAAAGGCCGCCGAGATTTACGGCAAATTGGAGGAGGAATTTTTCAGCGCAGGCTTTGATTTCAATATCTCCGATGGGAATGAAGCGGACAACGGTGCGGTTAAACGTCTTTTGGCCGATTCTGAAAACAATGCTCTGCCCACCTGGTCTGAAAGCATGGACAGAGAAAACTCCGCAAACGACGAAAGCAGAAAAGAATACAACGAGGAGCTTGAGAAAATGCGCGCCGGACTTGCCTCCCTTGCCAGAATCAACCCCGACATATACGGCTGGATCACCGTGGAGGGAACGCAGATCAACTACCCGCT
Source organism: Oscillospiraceae bacterium (assembly GCA_015064135.1). Lineage (GTDB taxonomy): Bacteria > Bacillota > Clostridia > Oscillospirales > CAG-272 > UMGS1696. The sequence continues at coordinate 19,536 of SVSU01000003.1, read as the reverse complement.
TGTACAGGGTGAGGATAACGATTTTTACCTGAATCACGCCTATACGGGAGAATTTCTTCCCGAGGGCTCCATCTTCGTCGACTACCGCAATGATCCTGCCATTGACGAAAACCTCAACACTGTATTCTACGGTCACAATCTGAGAACGGGCGGAATGTTCCACGATGTAACCAAATTTGCCCGTGATGACTACATGGCAGACAACCTCATCTACGTCTACACCAACGACGGTGTGTTCATCTACGAGCCCTTTTCCTTCTACGAATCCCGCTTTGATTACAACTACTTCAAAACGCAGTTTGCAACGGAAGAAGAATTTCTCACCTTTGCCGAGGAGATAAAGGGCAACACGGCAGCCACCGAAAAAGACATCGTCTTTGGGGAAAATGACCGTCTCCTGACCCTCTCCACCTGCACAAACGGCTATTACACACAGCGCTACGCCCTCCACGCACGATTGATACAGGTCATCTCGGACTGACGGAGGACACAAAGACATGACAGATATATTGAATTATCTCCTCTGCCCGACCTGCGGCGAAGGACTCGGTCGTGTTGGCAAAAGTCTGGTCTGCCGAAAAGGGCACACCTTCGACCTTGCCAAAAGCGGATATGTGAATCTTCTGCCCCCGGGAAAAGGGAAAAATGCTCACACGGGGGACGACCGAGGCATGGTGGAAGCGAGAGTGAATTTCCTTTGCCGCGGTTTTTACAACAACATTTCCGACAAAACCGCCGACCTTCTTGCAGAATATGCCGTACCAAAGGGGAATACCGTCTCCATATGCGACATGGGCTCGGGTGAGGGGTGGCACTCCTGCAGGATCGCCGAGAGGACAGGGGCGCTTACGGGGAAGGATACCGTCCTCCTCGGTTTCGATGCATCAAAACACGCAGGGGACAAGGCATCAAAGCTGTCCCGAAGGATGGGGCTGATGCCAAAGGACGGCATCGGTGCTCCCCATGAGGGAAGATGCGGCGCATACTTTCTCCCTGCGAATATTTTCCACACACCGCTGAAGGATTCATCCGTGTCCGCCGCGCTCAGTATGTTTGCACCCGTGGCATGGGATGAAGCGGCAAGAATCCTTTCCGACGACGGAATCCTCATCGTTGTCTCCTCGGGCAGAGACCATCTTATCGAGATGCGCCGGCTTATTTACAGCGATGTCCATCTCTCCGATGACACCATCTCCCCCACCGAGGGCTTCGGGGAAACGGCAAAGCACGCTCTGCGGTATACGGTGACGCTCCCCGACAAGGAAGCCATCGCCGATTTATTCATGATGACACCGTTCTGCTACAAAACAACGGAATCCGGAAAAGCTCGCCTTTTCGCAAAAGATTCCCTTGATATCACCGTAGAAGTAACCTACACGGTTTACAGAAAAAAACAGATTAAATAACGGAGACGACCTAATGAAACTTACTGTATGCATTCCAATGTACAACGAAGCCGAAATTGTCAGCGATGCTGTTCGCGCTCTCACCGACAAGCTGGAGGACTCGGCTGCACTTCATAATTTTGAATATGAAATCCTCTTCTCCGATGACGGTTCCGCCGACGGATGCGGAAAGATCGCCCGTGACACAGCAGCTTCACTTGAACTGAAAAACGGTGTTGTAAAGGTAGTCACAGCCGAGAAAAACATGGGCAAAGGACACGCCATCCGCCTCGCTGTGGGTCATTCCACGGGAGATGTTGTTCTCTACACAGACTGCGACCTTGCCTACGGTGTGGATGTGATCACGGAGGCATATCTCACCATGACCGCACCCGATTTTGACGGTGATGTGCTCATCGGCTCGAGAAATCTCCGCGCAGACGGCTATGAGGGGTACACTTTCCTCCGCAAGGTTGCCTCAAAGTGCTACATCAAAGTCCTGTGCACCATCGCAGGCTTCAAGCTGAGCGACTCCCAGTGCGGCTTCAAGGCATTCCGCGGAGATGCTGCACGCAAGGTGTTCTCCTACGGCACCGTCAACGGCTGGGCATTTGATCTGGAGATCCTCATGACCGCCCAGAAGCTGGGCTACAAAATAAAAGAATTCCCCGTGAAGATCATCAATCACAGGGAATCCAAAATCCACCTCGCGGGAGACAGCATTCGTATGCTCCGCGATGTAGCGAGAATCAAAAAGCAGGTTTCTCAAAGGTTCAAATAATCCTCAGGCATAGAAATCATGGCCGCCGATGCTTGCCACAAAGGTACAATTCTGCGGCACCCACAGGCTGCTTGCCAGCTCGGGATTTAAAAAGTACAGAATGGAGTCGGAGAATCTGTATCCGTCAAGGCAGAGCTTCGCCGCAATTACGGACTCCTCCCCCGGTGTGTTTTCGATCTGCCCGTTTACGGTAGGGGTAAACTGAACACCGTTATCGTTATCGAAGATCACATCATACAGCTCATCGGGGAATTCATCGTCCGCCATACGGTTCATAATAACGGTTCCCACCGCCAGCTTTCCGAGAAAGGGCTCGCCCTGAGCCTCTGCATGGATGATTCTGGAAAGCCAGTACACATCGTCGCTGTTGTAATAATTCTCGGCAGAAACAATGGAACCCGTTCTGCGGCTCAAATAAGTGGTATTCTCCGCACCTATCCAACGGCTGCTGAAACCGAATGCCTCTGCCGCCTGACGGAGAGGAACGTACAGCACGCCGTTATCCGTAAAGATACCCTCACTGCACCAGAGATATCTTCCGTTTGCCACCAGATACTCCCCTCCCATTTCAGCACTCAGACTGAGTGAGTCGGTTGATACATGGGCGGTGTGAGTCCGTGAATCCCATGATACCACGGAGTTGTCCACCGCACAGGCAAACTCTCTGAGGGAAACGTAGGCATTCCTGTTCACCAGTCTGACCTCCCCCTCATACCGCACTCCATCGGTGAATACCGCAACTTCGGCAGCTCCCGTATTTACAGCGCCGGTTATGGCAACGATCAGTCCTGCCATCAGCGCTGCTGCATATTTCTTCAGTTTTCTCATTGTTATAACCTTTCCTTTCTTGCAATTCTATGGGGCGCTATGTAGTTCTTATCTGTTTTGTCATATCCTATCGCCGTCTCTATTATAACACACTTTCCCCATGTTTTTAACAGGTAATATATTACATGGAAACTGAACCATATTTTACCAGTGTGCGGTTTGAAAAAAACGGCAACACTTTGCCCTTTGCCGCATATGCACCGCCAAGGCTTCAGCCGTAAATTGTGCGGTGGTAACTTAACTGCTTTCACAACTTTTTTGCCGCAGGACCAAAAAGCCTGCGTTGGAGGATCACAATGAATTTGAAATTTCAGGCTCACATAAAGTCAGCCGTCACGCTTATCACCGCGTTATCCCTTATTTTTCCATTGACCGGATGCGGTATTATTATTATAAACGATGTATCGTCGAATAATGTGTCGAATACTGATGTCGAAAAAAATTTTTTTGAATCGGATTCCGCCTTCACCCCCACAGAGTACACTCCATACGAGGGAAAGGACAGCGGAACGGACATGGCGGAGCACTATCTCAGTGAGCTGCCCTCCCGTGATTACGACGGTGCTGTTTTCTTTATAACGACCCCATCCTCAGATTACATCGACCCCGACAACACGGACAACAATGTATCGCGGATGGTGTATGAGCGAAACCGTCTGATCGAGGAGACCTACGACATCGTTCTGCTCTCTTCCGTGAAAAACGGGGACACGATTCTTCGTGAAATGGAGCAGGCTGTGGCATCGGACTCCTATTATTCCGATCTTCTGATGCTCCCCTTATACATGACGGGTCAGTTCCGCATATCGAAGGTATTGATGAATCTTCGTTCCCTGCCCTTTATCGATCTGGATGCTCCCTATTTCAACAGCGAATCCGTTAACATGACCTCGGCAGGCTATGAAACATACGGTGCCGCAGGCTCTGCCACCCTTGACCCTTCCGCATTCTCCGCTGTGTTCTTCAATCGGGATATCACGGAGAAAACAGGACTTGAGATGCCCTACTCCTCGGTGACGGAAAAGAAATGGACATGGGACACATTCTTTGAATACACGCAAGCAGTTTCTGCCCTTAACGAAACCGGAGGGGAGCCCCTTAATACCTTGGCTGTACAAAGCAACGCATCCCGACTGGCAGATCTCGTTTTTGTTTCATGCGGAAACACTTATGTGAACGCAGCGAAAAAGAACATTCCAAAGATCGCCTTCACACAAGACACCGCGGCATATTCCACAGAGACCGCCCACAGGCTCCTTACCGACCCCAACGCAGTCATTGACGCCTCATCGGATGCCGTGAACGGCTTTGCAAACGGGGACAGCTTTTTCCTTATTGACTATCTGTCCGTTATGCCGCAGTTGTCCGATGCCTCTGCCAACTGGGGTGTCCTTCCCCTCCCCACCGAAAATGAGGGAGACGAATTCCGCACCCTTGTTGCCAATACGGAGCTAATTTTCTCTGTCCCCGTCAACCACACCAATGCGGAGATGGCATCAGTCATTCTCTCCGCCCTGAACGCAGGCTCCTACGGCTATCTCTATGACGAATATGTGGCGTACAACATGGCTTTTGTTCTGAGAGACAACGATTCCGCCAATATGCTTGACTTGATCCTCGACTCCGCGGCTTTTGATTTTGCTCTGGCATTCGGAAACTCCTACCCGGATGTTGCGGCAGGCACCTACGGCCTCATCAGAGAAGCGGCGCGGAACAACGACCTAAAGGAACGGTTCTTCGATGCGGAATCCGCCGCCATGAATTCGCTGATACAGGATTTTAAGTTGGATTAAGACTCTGCCCGAACTACAAAAAGGCTATCGCATGACTTTATTGTGTCATACAATAGCCTTTTTTGCATTATCAGATATACCGCAATCATCCCAATGAAGAGGTGATCACATCCGCCATGGTGTAAAAGCCCTTCCCCTGCACAGCCAGCCAGAGCGCCGCACGGATGGCTCCCTGGGCAAAGAGGTCACGGCTTCCGGCACTGTGAGAGAGGGTGATAACCTCGTCCTGTCCGGCGAAAATTACGCTGTGCTCGCCCACGATGGTGCCGCCGCGGATGCTGGAGAAGCCGATCTCACGCTTTTCACGCTGCTTTCTCACGCTGTGGCGGTCGTACACATACTCGCTTTCCTCGCGCACCTCTGCCGCCGCATCCGCAAGCATAAGAGCCGTGCCGCTTGGAGCATCCAGCTTCTTATTATGATGCGCCTCCACGATCTCGATATCGAAGTCCTCACCGAGAGCCGCCGCCGCCTTTTTCACAAGCTCGGACAGCAGATTGATGCCGAGGGACATATTTCTCGACTTCAGCACCGGAATGTCAGCGCCCGACTTACGGATCAGGTCGTCCTCGTCGTCGGTATGTCCCGTCGTACAGACCACCACCGCTGTATTATTTGCTTTTGCGTAATCCATGATTTTTCCGATAACGGAATGGTGAGAGCAGTCGATGATAACATCCGCCGCCTCGGTAATTTCGCTGAAATCGGTGTAAATGGGGAACGGGGAATTGCCGCCTGCCGCAACATCCACGCCGCAGACCACCTCGCAGTCATCTCGCCCGTCGCACATCCGAGCGATAACACTGCAAAGTCTGCCTGAGGCACCCGAGAGTATGATTCTTGTTTTTTCCATTGTTTTCTGTTTTCCTTTTTTATGTATTTTTTATTATCTCACCGAAATACGGTTCTGTACCTCATCCAAAGTTCATTCCTCCGTCACCGCATCCTCCGTCTTGTCGCCGATGGTGATTCTGTTGAATAAATTCAACAACCCGTCGTAATGCTCAAAGGAAATCCCGTTCCAGCGCATGACGTTGATTCCCGTCAATGAACCGCTGTCGGCTATGATCTGCGGAGAACCGCTTCCCAAATTATCCGAGCCTACATTAACAAGAAGGGTGTTTTCGCTGTTTATGTTTGTCAGGAATGTGGCAGTGCCGTAAGCAAAGGTATTTGATATGATCTGATTCTCCGCACCGTCCACAATAATGTAGTCGCACAGCATTCTGAGAATGGGGTCAAACAGATCGGTAAACACATTCCCCTCCGCCAGCCAGTTCTCATAATAGCTGTTGCCGTGGCGAACGATGACCGTGGCATTCTGCAGGCATCCCGACATATAGCCGTTCACCCCACCGAGCAAATATGCGTTATAATAACAGCAGGTGGAAACCTTTTTGATAAAATGATCGTCACAGCCGCTGAAATCCACGCCGTAAGCGGATGCAATGATGGCACAGTTGGTGATATACACACCCCTTGCTGTGCCTCGGACAGCATATGTACTGTTCAGATCGTCGTCATAGGGCCCGTTTTGAGGATATGCGATGCGCAGGCCGTTCAGCCCGGCATTCTCCCCATTCAGTGTAATGAGCGCCTGATCCGCTTCGCTGTTCACCGCATCATCCCCGTAATAGCAGAGCAGGACCGTGCCCCGGCTCAAGCCGTTCTGATCTCTGGTAGGGACAGAGGACGAACCGCGAAGTTCAACTGCCGCAGGAACGGAAACAGGAGCGTCCAGACGGTACATTCCGGAAGGCAGATACACCACGCCGCCCGTAATGCCTGCATCGTCAAGGAGGCTCTGCAGCTCTTTACTGATGTCTGCCGTGCCGTCCTTTACTCCGTCAAAAACATAAAGCTTGTCCGTGGGCTTTACATAGGATCTTGTATGGTCGAAGTTCTTGTCGCTGATATCGTATTCGTTGTTCAGCTCAATATGGGGGCAGTCAAGCTCGTCGATGCTGTACGTCTTAACCGTGCGGTTTTCGTCGTCACACACGCCCATGATCTCGCCCTTGATCTCCACATCCGTCATGCGAAGGAGACCGCAGGTATTATTGGTAACACCGCCCTCGATATAACCGTCGGCAATCACCATGCCCCACCGTTCATCGATGGAATCAATGAGCAAACCGTTTTTGCAGTCAGTAACGGAGATGTCGTACAGTGACCCTGCAAACTCGATCCGCTTCCCTTTCACGATATGGATACCCACACGGCATCCGTCGATGTTGAGGTCTTTAAACTCCGTCCATTCAAGGTCGCCGAGAATCAATCCCACGGCAGCCTCTCCCACAAAGGAGTCGATTTCCCCATCCGCAGGCGTTTTCATCCACGAATCCTCGGGAATCTCGCGCCAATACTTCGGGCTGACACTTACACCCTGCCATGTACCCACATCGGCTTGATTATATACCTCGGCGCCGCAGTGGAGAAATGTGCCCTTGAAGTTTTCCACCGTCAGCTGCTCATGGGCAGGGCCCCCATCCGTCAGGCAGGCACCGATCCCTCTGTAACCGTTCAGTACCGTGACGTTCTTGATGGCAGACAGCATATAATTGTGCCCCGAGCCGTTGGTGTAGAAGGTAAATGGGTAGGGCTTGCAATCCTCACCCACACCCTGTTCGGGATAAAACACGGTCAATCCGACCACACCTCCGGAGCCGCCGAGGAGAAACAGTCCGCTTTCCTCATCATCCGATGATTCAACACAGGCTTTGATGACCGTTCCGTATTCGGTTCCTTTGTCGGGATCCTGCCAATCTCCGCGCAGCGTAACAAAGGGCGGAATTTGGATGGATTCCGTAATCATATATACCCCCACAGGAAGGTACACCGTACCGCCGCCCCTCTCCTCGCAGGCATTCAGCGCCCGACGAATGGCTTCGGTGCTGTCCGACTCTCCCGTAGCATCTGCAAGATAGGGCGCTTGTGTAGCAATCACATCGGCGATCACAATATCCTCGGTTTCATACAGCGTTGGAACGATACAGGGAGTTTTCAGCTCCTTTGCAACATCTGTCATAGTATTATTATGCTCCGTTTCGCTAAGTTCTGCAGAAATATCCGGGTTTCCCGAAAAATCATTGGTGCAGGCACAAAACAAAAGCGAAAGCATACAGAGCAAAATCAATTTCCGCAGCATTTTCATACTCCTTTCCTCCCCTTCGGCAGAAAACAGCTTTTCCATAAGAGTTCTGCTTTCCTGTGAAAAAAGAGGCTGAATATCCGAGAGGATGCGGCAGATCCCCGTATCAAAGAAAGGGTTTTCCGCAGCGCATCCTCCTGTTTTTTTATTTAAAATCAAACCGTGACATCAAAACAAGTGCTTCTCAGATCAGTCCATGCTTCTTCATGGATGCCGCCAGTTTTGCGAGATTTCCCTCGTCCATTTCGCAAAGGGGCAGTCTCATATCCGCACTGCAAAGGCCCATGAGACCGCAGGCTGTCTTTACGGGAATTGGGTTTACCTCAATGAACAGGTTGTTGATAAGCTCCAGATATTCAAGCTGCAGCTTCAGTGAGCCTGCTGTGTCACCCTTCACGAACTTCTCGCAGATATCGTGTGTCTCACGGGGGAGAATGTTGGAGAGAACGGAGATAACACCGCGGCCGCCCAGTGACATAACGGGAACGATCTGGTCGTCATTTCCGCTGTATATTGCGAGGTCATCACCGCATTCAGCCGCGATTTCCGCAACCTGGCTCATATTGCCCGATGCTTCCTTGACAGCAACGATACGCTCGTGCTTCGCCAGCTCCCTATAAACGGAGAGGGGGATGTTGACTCCTGTACGGGAAGGAACGTTATAAAGGATGATGGGCTTATCTGTCGCCTCCGCTGTAGAAAGGAAGCTCTTAATGAGTCCCTTGGGTGTTGCCTTGTTGTAGTAGGGAGAAACGAGCAGAAGCGCATCCGCACCCACCTCGCAGGCATACTTTGAAAGGGAATTTGCGTAATCCGTGTCGTTGGAGCCTGTTCCTGCAATAACGGGAACTCTGCCTGCCACCTTTTCCACGGCAAAACGAATGCATTCCTTGTGCTCCTCGTCGGTAAGGGTTGAGCCCTCACCTGTTGTTCCGCAGATAACCAGACCGTCGATTCCGCCCTTGATCTGAAATTCGATGAGAGAGGCAAACGCATCGTAATCCACGCCGTTGTTCTTATCGAAAGGGGTTATGAGGGCAGTTGCCGCACCGTTGAAAATGATTTCCTTGTTAAATGTACCCATATGTACCTCCACTTGATCAAAAACCTTCCCAGATCGAAAAACTTTGATCGGCAAAAAGCCATTGATCAGACAAAAAAGTATTAAAAAAATGTTATAATAACAAAAACCGGTTGAAAACCGGCGATCTGTGTAATATAATATAGCTGTCGGCAATTCGCCTGACTATAACAACACAGATAGCACCCCTCTGAGAGTATCAGAGACAGTCCGTTCGCTTTCGGGAGACGGACCAGATACACCGCATCCGCTTGACGACCTGACCTCTCGTCCCGGCATATCTTCGGCACAACTCGCCTTTCGGCATAACATCGGGCGGTCTGCGGCGACCTCTGCCATGCATACTTTTCGGCTGTGCTCCTCTATCTTATTTTATGCATCGAACAATACCTTCGATACAGCGGAAAAATCCGCTTGTTAATATAATAACACATATATATCAACTTGTCAATCACCTGACACAATAAATCTTACTTTAACGGAGTAAAAAATGATAAAAAACCATCTCCCCGAAACAAACCTCACATTGAAAGACTTTTTTTATGATCTGCCGGAGGAGAGGATCGCCCAGACTCCCCTTGAGCCCCGCGATTCGTCCCGACTCATGCTTCTTTCCCGTGACAGCGGCGAAATTGAACACAAAATATTCCGCGACATCATCGATTATCTTAACCCCGAGGATGTTCTCGTCATCAACGACACCCGAGTGATTCCTGCAAGGATCATCGGCACTCGCTCCCACAGATGGGACAGCGAGACGGGCACCCTCGTTGAGACAGGAAGTGAAGCGTCAGTGGAGCTCCTTCTCCTGAAACAGAGAGAGCACAATGTATGGGAAGCGCTGGCAGGCCCAGGAAAGCGGGCAAAACCGGGGGACATTCTCGATTTCGGCGACGGTGTCATGCGCGGCCACATCGAAGATGTCATCGAAGGGGGATGCCGCGTGGTACGATTTGAAGTGAACCCCGAATCTGCGGCAAATGTCATGGAAGCACTGAACCTTCTCGGAACCATGCCCCTCCCCCCCTATATCACGGAAAAGCTGGAAAATCAGGAGCGGTATCAGACGGTCTACTCCAAAACCAACGGCTCGGCGGCGGCACCCACGGCAGGACTCCACTTCACAAACGAACTTCTTGATGCCATCCGCGCGAAGGGTGTTGCCATTGCCCCCGTCCTTCTCCATGTGGGACTGGGCACATTCCGTCCCGTGAAGGAAGAGAAGATCGCCGACCACGAGATGCACTCGGAATTCATCTGTGTCACGGAAGAAAGTGCCGCGCTCATCAACGAACGGAAGAAAAACGGCGGCCGTGTGATTGCCGTAGGCACCACATCCTGCCGCGTTCTCGAAAGTGCGTCGGACGAGAATGGAATCCTTCACCCCGTCAGCACCGATACGGGAATCTTCATCTACCCCGGCTACCGATTTAAGATGGTGGACGCGCTTATCACCAACTTCCATCTGCCCGAGAGTACCCTTTTGATGCTGGTCTCTGCACTCTGCGGCAGGGAAAAGATCATGAACGCATACAAAACAGCGGTAGAGGAAGAGTATAGGTTTTTCTCCTTCGGTGATGCCATGTTTATATGTTGATCTCTCAATTTCATCATATCAATTCATAGAACCGCTGCACAAATCGTCGCAGCTGCAATATGCTGTGTACCGGATGTGCCATACAAAGAATCGATTTTAAAAAAGAAAAAAGTGAAAAAATGAAAAAAACATATGCAACATCTATGCCCAATCATATAGGCGCCTTTCTGAAAGCAAGCAAGTGCTTTTCAACTCTCGGCATAAACATCACCCGTGTCAGTTATGACAAGGCTGTGGATTCACATATGCTGTTTTTGGATGTTGAGGGGACCGAAGAACAACTTCGAGAGGCAGATGCTGAGCTTGAAAAGTTAGGCTATCTTCAGAACAACAGCAGCAACTCCGGCGTCGTTTTGCTGGAATTCCATCTCAGAGATATTCCGGGAAGCGTTACCCACATTCTGGAGCTCATAAACGAATTCAGTTTCAATATCTCATATATAAACTCCCAGGAAAACGGCACGGATTTCCAACACTTTAAGATGGGGCTTTATGTGGAGTGTCCCGAAAAAATCACCGAATTCATTGCACAGGCTGAAAAAATCTGCCGAGTAAGGGTCATTGACTACAACAGCTCCGGGAGAGCATATGACAACAGCATCTTTTATCACGCCTTCGTCAGAGGTATTTCGCAAATGCTGGAGCTTTCCGACGAGCAAAAGCAGAGGCTGCTCGTTTCATCCAATCTTGCCATGCAGACGCTGGATGAACAAGGGCTGTCTCCCTATCGAACCTTTGACAGCATCAGCAAATTCGCGGAGCTGCTGGCAAAATCCGTGGGAGACGGCTTCGTTCCCAGGCTCAGCACACATCAAATCTCCGAAAAAACTGAGCTTATTCTCATTGAGCCGCCCTGCGGAAGCAACACCGCCATCCTCAAAAGCAGCAGAAAGCTTCTCGTCATCGACAGCGGTTATGCCTGCTACAAAACGGAAATGCTCAACCTGCTGCGCACCGCTGTACCCGAGTTCGATCATATTCCGAAAAGTATTCTTGTGACCCATGCCGATGTAGATCACTGCGGACTGCTTGATCTGTTTGACGAGATCATTGCGAGCAAGAAAACCGCCGACTGTCTGATACGCGAACATGAAGGAAAGGACGGCTTCAGAGAGCAGAATCCCATCCACAAGCCGTACATCAATATTTGCAAGATACTCACAGCGTATCGCCCTCCCCTGCCCGATAAGCTGATCACGCCATGGCAGGATATTGAATCTCCCCGCGAGCCCCTTTCGCAAATAGGATTCTTCGATTTTGAGGATCTTCATTTTGAAGTATATGAGGGAAAGGGCGGACATCTGGCAGGTGAGATCGTTCTCATTGATTACACCCACAAGCTCGCTTTCACGGGAGATATCTACATCAACCTCCACGGGCTGACCGCAGAACAGGCTGAGTACAATCAGTACGCCCCCATCCTCATGATCTCTGTTGATACCGACCCAAAGCTGTGCGGTGAAGAAAGAACGGCGATCCTGCAAAGGCTTGGGGTGGGGGAATGGAAAATCTTCGGCTCACACGGAGCAAAAAAAGACTACATCGTGAAATAATTTTACCTTTTCAGAAGCGGATTACCACCCCGAATACGCATTCCGAGCCTTGTATTTACAGCACCTCACTTCCACTGCTCTCAATATTTCCGTCATCATTGATTTTCTCCCCAACAAATCCCATTAACCCAACACTTGTTTTTCCTTCGTTTGTGTGGTATAATAACACCAAAACGTCAATCCAACACATATCGGGATAATAAAATGAACACACCAAACAACAAAAGACGGCGCGACTCCGTCAGGAAAATCGAAAAGACTTTCATCGAACTTCTTCAGGAAAAACCGCTGAAGGAGATCTCCGTCGCGGACATCTGCCAGGGATGTGGGCTGAACCGAAGCACATTTTACGCCAATTTCGTGGATATATACGATCTCGCCGACAAACTGCGGCTCAAGTTAGAGGCCAAATTCGCGGAATTGTTTTCGGATTTTGACCCCACCGGAGACACGGACAGTGCCCTGCGTCTGTTCACCCATATCAGAGAAAACCAAAGCTTCTACCAAACCTATTTCAAGCTGAGCACCGACGGCGGACACCGTCTCCTGCTTTACAGCCTCCCCCGTGCCGAGGAGGAATTCGGCAAGGAGCATCTTAAATATCACAGAGAGTTCTTCCGATGTGGTGTCAACGCCATCGTGCGTCTCTGGCTTGAGGGGGGATGTGCGGAGACACCGGAAGAGATGGCGGAAATTCTTCGTCTGGAATACCGAGGGAGACAAACACAGCAATAGCTTGTTGGAGTAAAACGTGTTTTTAGCCTTGAAAACGCAAATGATGGTTTTTTCCCCGAATTCTCATGGGAATTTCTCGCAGAAAGATTGACAAAAAACAAGAAATAGTTTACAATATATATTGATTATTTAAAGAAAGGCGGTCTTACTATGGACGCACAGAGAAAAGGCGAGCTTTGCGAAATTGCGCGCCAGATCCGTATTGGAATTATCGATGCCGTATACTCCGCAAACAGCGGACATCCCGGAGGAAGTCTGTCTATTGCAGATGTACTGGCATATCTGTATTTTGAAGAAATGAATGTTGACCCGGCAAACCCCAAAATGGAGAACCGCGACAGACTGGTGCTCTCCAAGGGTCACTGCGCTCCCGGTCTCTATTCCGCACTGGCTCAGAGAGGCTTCATTCCCGTGGAGGATCTCAAGACCTTCCGTAAGACGGACAGCTATCTTCAGGGTCACCCCGACATGAAGCACACCCCCGGCGTTGATATGTCCTCCGGTTCTCTCGGTCAGGGCACATCCGTTTCCTGCGGCATGGCGCTGGCAGGCAAGATCGACAACGCTCCCTACCGTGTATATGCCATCCTGGGCGACGGCGAAACACAGGAAGGCGAAGTTTGGGAAGCTGCAATGTTCGCGGCTCACTACAAGCTCTCCAACCTCTGCTGGCTTGTTGACTTCAACGGTCTCCAGATCGACGGTGCCATCACAGACGTTATGAACCCCACTCCCTACGACAAGAAGTTTGAAGCATTCGGCTGGAACGTGGTTGAATGTGATGCACACGATTTCGATTCCATCGAAAAGGCTTATGCCGCTGCAAAGGCGTGCGCTGACAAGCCCACCGTCATCATCTCCCACAGCACCAAGGGCAAAGGCGTTTCCTACATGGAAAACAACGTTGCATGGCACGGTGCGGCTCCCAACGCGGAACAGTATGAAATTGCTATGAAGGATCTCGGCGCTCTTTAATTGAGCCGATGAGTGGAAAGGAATAAATAGATATGGCAGAAAAAATCGCTACCCGTGAGGCATACGGCAAGGCTCTCGCGGAATTCGGCGCTGAATATGATAATCTTGTGGTTCTTGATGCTGACCTTGCCGCAGCAACCAAGACAGGCACATTCAAGAAGGCATTCCCTGACCGTTTCTTCGACTGCGGAATTGCCGAAAACAACATGATCGGTGCGGCTGTCGGTATGTCCCTTTGCGGAAAGATCCCCTTCGCTTCCTCCTTCGCCATGTTCGCGGCAGGCAGAAGCTTTGAGCAGGTTCGTAATGCAATCGGCTACCCCCACAACAATGTAAAGATCGGCGCAACTCACGCAGGTATCACCGTTGGTGAGGACGGCGCAACTCACCAGTGCAACGAGGACATCGCTCTCATGCGTACCATCCCCGGCATGGTTATCCTGAATCCTGCAGATGCAACCGAGGCAAGACTGGCTGTTAAGGCTGCAATCGAGCACAACGGCCCCGTTTACCTCCGTTTCGGCAGAATGGCTGTTCCCACCATCTTCGGCGACGACTACAAGTTCGAGATCGGCAAGGGCGTGAAGCTGGCGGAAGGCACCGATGTTGCCCTCATCGCAACAGGTATCGAGGTTGAGCAGGCACTGGCGGCTCGCGAGCTGCTGGCGGCTGAGGGAATCTCCGCTTCCGTTATCAACATGGCAACCATCAAGCCCCTGGACGAGGAGATCATCATTGCGGAAGCAAAGGCCTGCGGCGCTGTTGTTACCTGTGAAGAGCACTCCATCATCGGCGGTCTGGGCTCTGCTGTTGCGGAAGTTCTGGCTGAAAAGTGCCCCACACCCATGCTCCGCGTAGGCGTGAACGACGAATTCGGCAGAAGCGGCCCCGCAAAGGAGCTTGTAACATACTTCCACCTGGACGCGGCTTCCATTGCTGAAAAGGCAAAGGCTGCCGTTGCACTGAAGAAGTAATTCGCGTGTAATATAACAAACCAAAAGGAGTTTCGGCGCAAAAAAGCTGTTGCCGAGGCTCCTTTTTTACGAAATGTTTTTGATGGGGGCGCGGGGGATACTTTTTTCAAAAAGTGTCCCTCGCTTTTTTTCTCCGCCATAAATTCCCTCATCCCCCTTGTAAAGCGACGGGTTTTCTGATATAATTATACTGATAAAATATCGAAAGAAAGGCATTGACATAAAATGGCACAGAGAACGGAAAGAAACATCATCTCCATCAAGCGCACCATCGACCAGAACTACGACAAATTCAAGCACATCGGTGTTTTTTATCTTGAAAAGAACGAGGTTTTCGCAAAAATCGTCTCCGAGGGCGAGGAATCCATCGCCCGAATCGCAGACGAGTGCAGAGAGGGCGGCGTCAGATGGCGTATGTTCCCCAAGTATCTCAACAAGCTGGAAACCGCACTTCTCGGCGGTGCGGAAATCGTTGACCTGTCTGCAACCGATGAGAAGATCGACGGCATCTGCGGCAAGCCTGTTGCGGAATTCATCCGTGTAAAGGAAAAGGCAGACGGTATCGCCGTTTCCTTCGATGCAACGGGTAAGTTTGACATTCTCCTCAAGGCGAACCGAAACGGCAAGTTCAGCGTGAAGGGTCTCGGAGTCACCCCCGATACGGAATTCACCCTCGTAAACGAGCTGACCGCCTTCTTTGAGGATCGTTATTCCCTTGCGCTGAAGAGCGATTCTGTATCCTTTGCCATCTCTGCCGAGGACTCAAAAATGGGCAAGAAAGGCAGCGCGGCGATCAAGCTCTATGTTCTTGCAGACGGCAAACTCACCATTGACGACCTCGGGAAGTACATGGACACCGCCCCCATGCTTCTCTGGATCAACCCATAATTGAAACTCAGAACAAAAATACGGACTGTATGGGTCAGACGACCGCACACAGTCCTTTTTTATGTATTCGATTATGCCATACAAAGGAGAAAAATCGCCGCAGTGCCGAGGACCAGACCGATCCACTGCTTTACGGAGAAGCGCTCCTTCAGGAACAGCACTCCCACAATGGCGGTCAGAATCATATACGCGCCGTTTACCACGGGGAAGAAAACTACGGAGTCCATCTCACCGGAGAGGTACATATTGATCTGGTTGCAGAAGGCGATGAACACACCGCAGATGATGCCCACCACAAGGTATTTCTTCACCTTTTCCTTTGCGGTTACAGTCAGTCTGCTCTCTGCTCCGCCCTTTCGGGAACGGAGAGAAACGGGAATCATAATTGCGGAGAACACCGTTGAAACAAGGAATGCCATAAGAAGGAACACGGAAAGCTCATCCTTGTGTGAAGAGTTCTGATGGATCTTCTGCATAACACCAATACTTCCGTTGAAAAGGAAAGATACCATACAGTAGAGGAACCACTTCACGGAAACCCCTGCCTTGTCGTTCTTCTTATCCATAGCGCAAACGAAGGAAGCAAGCATACACACAACTCCGATATACTGCAGCGGAGCGATGGGCTCACCGTAAAGCACCAGCCCCGAGAAGGACGGGATCACAAGTGAGCATGAGATGATCACCGATGTATAGGACATGGGGCCGCACTCAAGGGCTTTCATATTGAAAATTGCCGCCAGTGCTGTGACAATACCAAAAAGGATACCGAGAAGTACGGTATACATGGAAACGGAAGTAAGGCTGCCCATTACCACTGCCATAATGCCAAGTGTTACCACCGAAAGCACGCTGGTCAGCGCATTGAACGCATACAGGTCTCCGTTATTCTTTACTTCTTTTTTGCAGAAGTCATTTTTTAATATGCTGCTTGCTACCAGATTCATGAGAATCGACACTATCAGCAAGGCTACATTCATCATGGATTTTTTCACTCCGTTCATAGAATTGTGCAAACGCTTGCATAAAGTGTCTGCGATATAATTTACCATATTTTTTGTTTTTTGTCAAGAGATTCGGGGAAAAATTGCAGTGCACGGAGCAGAATTGCGCTTTCCGCTTGCCAAATCAGTCCGAAACTGGTATAATAATTAAAGAACAACCACCACACGAAAGGATACAACAATGGCTGTTAATATAAAAACCTACGCTGACCTCGCGCCCAATTCCGCATACGCTCTTGAGTACGAGGAATATCTGGACGACATCAAAACCGCAGGCATCATCCTCCGCCACAAAAAATCGGGAGCGAGAGTGTGCGTGCTCTCCAACAATGATGAGAACAAGATGTTCTGTGCCGCATTCCGCACCCCCGTTGGTAACGACACAGGTGTGCCCCACATTATCGAACACTCCGTTCTCAACGGCTCAAAAAATTTCCCCTCCCGTGACCCTTTCATGCAGCTTGTGAAGGGCTCCCTCAACACCTTTCTCAACGCCATGACCTATATTGACAAGACACTCTACCCCGTGGCGTCCTGCAACGACAAGGATTTCAAAAATCTCATGCACGTTTACCTGGATGCTGTATTCTATCCAAACATTTACAGTCGTCCCGAGATCTTTATGCAGGAGGGCTGGCACTACGAACTGGAATCCCCCGAGGATGAGCTGACCATCAACGGTGTCGTGTACAACGAAATGAAGGGAGCCGTTTCCGCGCCTGCCGCCTTCCTCAATGACACCATGATGAAGGGCCTGTTCCCCGACTCCCCCTACGGCAAAAATTCGGGAGGAGACCCTGCCGCCATTCCCGAGCTTTCATACGAACAATTCCTCGACTTCCACCGAAGCCACTATCACCCCTCCAACAGCTACATCTTCATCTACGGTGACTGCGACATGGACGAAAGACTTCGTTTCATGGATGAGAATTATCTCTCAGCCTTTGATGCCATCGACCCCCACACCGAGATTTCCCCCGTCGTTCGATTCGGTGAATCGGAGCCTCGCAGGATCAAGGAAAAATACTCCGTTTCCTCAACGGACGAGGTGGACGGAAAATCTTACCTGGCATACGGCGCACTGTGCAATTCCGCGCTGAACGTCACCGAGGCAACCGCATGGGATATCCTCAGCGAGGTGCTCATCTATTCCGAGGGTGCCCCCATCAAGCAGGCTCTCTTTGACGCAGGGATCGGCAGTGATATCGGCGGCGGATATGAAACACATATGCTGGAAAACGCCTTTTACGTCACCGCAAAGGAAGCCGCAAGCGAGGACCTTGACCGATTCCACACCATCGTCCGTGAAGTGCTTGCGGAGCAGGTGACAAACGGTATCAGCGAAAAGGCGCTCCTTGCCGCGCTGAACCGCCGTGAATTTGCTTTCCGTGAAGCGGACTACGGCAGTTTTCCCCGTGGGCTTGACTATGCCACAAATATGCTTCTCAGCTGGCTTTACGACGACAGTGCCGCCTTCTCCTATCTGCACATTCTCGATGTTTTCGCCGACCTGAAAGCGAAAATCGGCACGGGATATTACGAAAATCTCATCAAAACCCAATTCCTTGACTCCGACCACAGTGTTCTCGTTCTCCTTGAAGCCGAGCGCGGACTGGTGGAAAAGCAAAACGAAGAATTGGCAAAAAAACTGGCGTCATACAAGGCTTCCCTCTCCCCGGAGGAGATCAGCGCCATTGCTGCCGACACCGCCCACCTCAGGGAGTATCAGAGTATGGAGCCAACGGAGGAGGAAACAAACTGCATCCCCACCCTTGAGAGAGAGGATATACCCAGAACAACACAGCCCTTCTCAAATGAAGAACGTGAGATAGGCGGTATCAAGGGTCTTTACCACGATATCGAAACAAACGGCATCACCTACGGCGCGCTGCTGTTTGATATCGGAAGCATCCCCGAAGAATATCTGCCCTATGTGGGAATTCTCGGTTCTCTTCTCGGAAAACTGGACACAGCGAAGCGCTCCTTTGCCGACCTGTACATTGACATAAAAATGAACACGGGCTCCCTCTCCTTCCATCCTGCAACCTACCGTCTCAAGAGCAAAGAGGGCAGCTACAAGGCCATGTTCGGTATTTTCTTCCGCGTACTTGGGGACAAGGTACCGTATGTTCTCAACATCCTCCCGGAGATCATCAAGACCTCCAAATTCGAGGACACAAAGAGGTTGAAGGAAAGAATCGGCGAGCTGAAAGCGGACAAGCAGGACGGGATACTCAACTCCGGCCATGCAGTGGCAACACAGCGCGCACGCTCCTACTTCTCGGCTGCGGATGCTTACCTTGAGCGCATCGACGGCATTGACTACTACCGCTTCCTCACCGACCTTACAGACAATTTTGACAAGTACGCGGCTGACCTCGCATCAAAGCTCCGTGCTGTCACAAACTACATTTTTGCCGGGGAGCGCATGATGTTCTCCATTGCCGCAGACGAGGGTGGATACCGCGCTTTCACGGAAACTCTCCCTGTTTTTGCCGCAGAGCTTGACACCATCGACCACGGCTCCCTCGGAGAATACAAGCCCATAGTCCCCGTAAAGAAGAACGAGGGCATTATGATAGCATCCCAGGTGCAGTACGCCGCAAGAGCAGGCAGCTTCGCCGAGGCAGGTCTCCCCTACACAGGTGCACTGCAGGTTGTCAGAACCGCCGTAAACATCGATTATCTCTATCAGCAGATTCGAGTGAAGGGGGGCGCTTACGGCTGCGGATGCGGCTTCTCAAACGATCTGGGTGCCGCTGTATTCTACTCCTACCGTGACCCCAAACTG
>SVSU01000118.1 GCA_015064135.1 Oscillospiraceae bacterium | reverse complement strand
GCCCTTGCTGTATATCTTCCTCGGTCTTTTGGTGACTGTCGTTGGTATTATATGGCTTGTAAAGATGGTCCGTTATTTCGGCGGCATCAGAGGTGACAGCGGCTTTACAGCAAGGCTCAGTGAGACATACGACAGGGAGATCCGCGTGAAAACAGGGGTTTTTGTGGGCAAGAGAATGAAGATCGTTTTTATCCTTTTCATTTTCGCCGCCGCCCTCTCCCTTTCCATGTATGTGGATGATCTGAATATTCTCCCCGGAATCGTTTCCGCCGCAGTTCTTTCCGCCGCCGTGCTCCTCATTGGCAAATACGGGAAGGGGGCGTATGCTGTCCTGCCGTTCTGTGCGATTCGTTCGGCTCTTTCTCTTGTGGGACTGCATTTGCAGAAGGTGTATTTCCTTGACAACAAATGGGGAATCACAAACCTCAAGGGGGAGTCGGCTTACCATCACATTGAAGAAGCGAGGGAGTTTTATCACATCATGGGCGGTCTCGCTGTCATAGAAGCCGCAGCCGCCATTGCCTCCTTCGGGATTTTTGCATGGGCACTTTTGAAATGCGTAAAGAAGCACCTGGCGGAGTCTGGCATCAGGGAAGAAGGGGTGCAGTACAGCAAAGAAGCGAGGGATTCCGATATCTGCCGCCGTATTCGGAACAAGATTATTCTCAATGCTGTCCTCATGGCAGTAAACTTCGCCGTCTCCGGGCTGTACCTCTTTATTCTTCTTGAGCTTACCTCCGTTTTTGTCATCAGCTTCGCCCTGACGGTTCTTTGGGTGCTGCAGACTCTCAATACGGTGTCAGCCACAAACGACCTTTTGTATACGCCCCTTGTGAATGAGGAGCTTTGAACCTGTGGCCTCCTTTCCCGAGCTGTCGGGGAGGGGGGCTTTTGTGTCCTCGGCGGAAAAAGGGAGAAAATTTTCTTCAATGCTATTAACATTTCGGGATATGTGTGATATAATGTTTCAAAGAGACAAATCCAAGGAAACGGAGTATGAGTATGAGCGAAGGCATTATCATAAACGATATCAACGACCTGAAGAAATCCTTTCAGTCACCGAAGAAGGAGTTCGCTCCGTATATATACTTTCCTATAAGCGGAGAGGCAAGGCTGACGGAGAGAGATAAGGTGGCACGGCTCATTGGGGAGTATAAGCGCGATCATTACTGCGGTGTTATCCCCTTTGTTACGGCGGAGAGCAGTGTTGTCCCGTTTTCGCCTCAGTTTTTCAACGTCTTTACCGATATCGCAGAGGCGGCAGACCTGATGGGTCTCTCCCTCGGTTATCTGGATGATACGCATATGATGAAGGCGTATATTTCCGAAAAGCCCGAAAGCGCCTGCCGTATCCTTACCCGCTATACCTCCTCCTGCACCTCGGGAGATCATATGAAGATCAAGCGCCGCGGAGAGGGTGTGCTCATGTCCGTGGTGGCGGTCAATGACGATGATCTGACCATCCTCGATCTCCGTGAATTCGTCGGTGATGAGTATATCGAATGGGACGTGCCGGAGGGGAACTGGAACGTGGAGCAGTATGTGTGCGAGAGGGACCCCGATGCCGGATATATCGACCTTTTTGACTATGATACCTCCCTTGATTATCTGAAAAATACCCTCAAGCCCCTTATTGACCGACTGGAAATAAAGGGCAGACGGGGCATTGATCTCTACGTTTACAAAAACATCAACTACTGCGGAGGGAACCGCCGCATCTGGCATACGTCCTTCAACAAAGTGTTTGAGGCAGCATACGGTTTTGACCCTGCCCCCTATTACCCCATTCTGTTCAGAGATTTCGGCGGAAGCGCAAAGAGGTTCAAATCCATGCTTATGGAGTGCCGTTCATCTCTTTTCAACAGCGGCTTCCCAAAGGCTGCCGGAGACTATTGCAGAACCAAAAACATTTTCTGCACAGGCTATCCCGAGGAGGGAAAATCCGTTGCCTGTTCCTGGATGTTCGGCGACGGTCAGCTTTATCATCAGCACTCCACCGCCCCCGGAGTTGCCATGTCCTTCGCGTATCTCTACGGTCTCAACGGCATCAAGGTGGCCTCCGGTGCTGCTGATGTATTCGGATGTGAAACGGTCAGCGCCGATATTTTCAAGCATTACAAGGGACTGACGAGGGAGGTTATCTACAAGGAATCCATGAATTCCTTTGTCCGCGGGGTCAATATGCTCTTTGCCCATCTCGGTGAGGACAGAGACATGACGGAGTCGGGCGAGGGAGAGGGTACCGGTCGCCTCGGCTCACTTTTCCAAAAGGGTGATGAAGCCGCCGATTTTTCCGATTTTGCCGCCCGTGTCGGGGCAATGCTGCGCGGCGGTGAACACATCAGCGAGGCTGCCATTGTTTATCCCATCCACTCCATTCATGCCATGTCCTATCTCTATCAGGCACAGGCGGACGGCTTTGAGTATTCAAACACCCCCGAAAATGAGGACTATATGGAGCTTATGAACAGCTTCCTCAATTACGTTGGCATTGATACGTCCTTCATCCATCCCGAGGCAATTTCCGAAAAATCACTGGCGGAGGGCGGTACCCTTTATATAGACAACGGAAAGAGTATGATGAAGTTCAAGCTTCTTGTTCTGCCTTCCATGTATGTTGCAAGCCTCAAAACCCTTCGTATGATAAAAAAATTCTTTGATGAGGGCGGAAAGATCATCGCCACGGACAACCTGCCATCCTTTGCCGCCGAGTATTCCGATGTTTCAGCCGACGTGAACAAGGGACTGAAACTCAGAACGAAGGAGGACGAGGAGCTGGGCGAGCTTCTTGACTACATCTTCGGTCCCGAGTGCCGCGACAACACGATCTATAAGAATTACTACGTCAACACCAACGATAAGGGAGGAGTTGCCTATTTCTTCCCCTCGAACAAAACCTCCGTTGACGGCACCGACTCCGTTTCGGCAAATATTCTCTATCAGGCTGTGGGCAAGTTTGCCTTTACCCCCGATGTTTATATAGACCGTATGCCGAGAAGGGAATTCAGCGGTATTGTCAACTATCATCTTCCTGCATTCATGAAGATCGGTGTGGCAGGCTATCTGGCAAAGGGCTGCTCCATGAACTATATCCATAAGCGAATGGCAGGGGCGGATGTGTATTATATCACCAATACCACGGGGGATGAATACAAGGGCAATATCCTCCTCAGAGGCAGACATCAGCCCGAGGAGTGGAATCCCTATAACGGAAAGATCAAGAAGATCCCTTACGACTATGTCCGTTTTCGCGGTGAGGTTTATACAAAAGTGAACACAACCATCGAAGCATCGTCCTGCACGTTCCTTGTCAGCTCTGCGGTACGTTCCCAGAAGGAAACCGTGAAGGAGCTCACAGCCCAGTCTGCTCCCGAGCTGCTGAAAGAGTATTTTGCATGGGAGAACTTTTGAGGCTGCCCCTTGTGATGGGGAGAATCGGTGACATTGCAAGGAATATTTTCCCACCTTATGAATAAAACCGAAAACACCTCCGTAAGATGTGATAAGAGTTATTCCGTCACACTTTACGAGGTGTTTTTATGTACAAGAAATTTTCTTTTTTTCTCACCCTTGTCCTTCTTCTCTCCCTTCTTCCCATTTCATCCGCCGCCGTGTCGGACAAAGCCCCCTTCGATGTAAACGCGGATTCCGCCGTACTCATGGACTATAACACGGGGACAGTCCTCTATGCAAAAAATGCCGATCTCGCCCTGCCGCCGGCATCGGTAACGAAGATCATGACCCTCCTGCTCATTATGGAGGAGGTCGATTCGGGAAATCTGTCCCTTAGCGAGGAAGTTTCCGTCAGCGAATATGCCGCATCTATGGGCGGTTCCCAGGTGTATCTTGAGCCCGGGGAGACCATGCAGGCGGAGGAGCTTTTGAAGTGCGTGATCATCGCCTCTGCCAACGATGCCGCCGTGACCCTGGCGGAGAAAGTGGCAGGCAGCGAGGAAGCCTTTGTTGCCCGGATGAACGAGCGCGCCGCGGAGCTTGGAATGAACAATACCCACTTTGAAAACGTGACGGGGCTGGACGATGATACAACAAGCCATCTGACAAGCGCATACGATATCGCCCTCATGTCAAGGGAGCTGATCTCCCATCCAACCATACTCAAGTACAGTACCATCTGGATGGACTCCATTCGAGACGGTGCCTTCGGCCTCACAAATACCAACAGGCTCATTCGTTTCTACAACGGTGCCACAGGGCTGAAAACGGGCTCCACGTCAAAGGCAGGCTTCTGCATCAGTGCAACCGCCGAACGTGAGGGGCTGCATCTCATTGCCGTCATCATGGGCTCCGACACAAGAGATATACGCAATGAGGCGGCGCGCCAGCTTCTCGATTACGGCTTTGCCAATTATTCCATATACACAAGCGAAGGCGGAAGCGCAGGTGAGGCATCGGTCATGGGCGGCATCAAGGATACCTGCGGTACGGAATATCCCCCCTTTTCCATCCTTCTTCCAAAGGGAAAGGGCAAGAATGTGACCACGGAGGTGCTGATTCCCGAGGGCATAAAAGCGCCCATCCAAAAGGGAGACCGTGTGGGGAGCGTGAAATATTTCCTCGACGGGGCAGTTATTGCGGAATTCCCCGTTTTGGCATCGGAGAACGTGGATAAAATCGGATTTTTCGGTATTTTTGAAAAAATGTTGGGAATTTATTTGCTCAAGTAATCAAATATTCATGAAATACCTATTGAAAAATGCATTCGTTTGTTGTATAATGTACATATAAAACCGACGGAGACCCTCTCCTCGGGTTATATGGCAAACTTTATACATATTTCATGGAGTAATTTCTGCCGGGTATAAGTATATTTCACCGTGGGCAGAGAAAAGAGGACTTTCAAATGGCATTATCATTGAACGAAAAGTATCTGACAAGTTTCGTCGGAGAAAAAGAGGTTGACAGCATTACTCACCTCACAAAGGCGGCTTACAGCCTGGTTAAGAACAGAAACGGCGCAGGCAACGACTTCCTCGGTTGGGTGGATCATCCCATCGCATACGATAAGGAAGAGTTTGACCGTATTCT
This sequence comes from Oscillospiraceae bacterium, assembly GCA_015064135.1. GTDB lineage: Bacteria > Bacillota > Clostridia > Oscillospirales > CAG-272 > UMGS1696. The sequence continues at coordinate 733 of SVSU01000118.1, read as the reverse complement.
CGCAGCGGCTGAAAAGGTAAAGAAGTCTTGTGACGTGTTCATCGTAATCGGTATCGGCGGCTCCTACCTTGGTGCCCGTGCCGCTATCGAATTCGTGAAGTCTCCCTTATATAACAACGTTAAGAAGGACACACCCGATGTGTATTTCGCCGGCAACAGCATCAGCTCTCAGGCTATCTCCGACCTGCTTTCCATCTGCGAAGGCAAGGACATCTGCCTGAACGTAATCTCAAAGTCCGGTACAACAACGGAGCCTGCAGTTACCTTCCGTATTTTCAGAGACCTGCTTGAGAAGAAGTACGGCGCTGAGGGTGCAAAGGACAGAATCTTCGTTACAACAGACAAGGCAAGAGGCAAGCTGAAGGAATTCTCCACCGAAAAGGGCTACGAAACATTCGTTGTTCCCGATGATATCGGCGGAAGATATTCCGTTCTCACAGCAGTTGGTCTCCTTCCCATCGCAGTGGCAGGCATCGATATCAAGGAAATGATGAAGGGCGCCGAGGAAGCAAGAGCGAAGTACCTGAACGACGACGCGGAGAACAATGACTGCCTCCGTTATGCCGCACTTCGCAACGTGCTCTACAACAAGGGCAAGTCTATCGAAATTCTTGTTGCATACGAGCCCGGTGCTCAGATGTTCTGCGAATGGTGGAAGCAGCTTTACGGCGAAAGCGAAGGCAAGGACAACAAGGCACTGTATCCTTCCTCCGTTATTTTCTCCACCGACCTT
>SVSU01000117.1 GCA_015064135.1 Oscillospiraceae bacterium | reverse complement strand
TATCCATTGCAGCACTCATAAGGGGAATATTCAGTGTGATTTTTGCGGTGAGCTTAGTCTTGAGGGAAACCATACCGGGCAATACTTCGCTTTTTGCGGGAATCAGCAGAACATCATCAAAGGTGATTCCTTCATATGCGATCTTGTTTGCGGTGAAATTGTTTGCCATCTCTTCTACCATGCCTTTCATTTATTTTATTGTAATCGGAATAATCGGGGGTGAACAACAGATTATTTAATTTATTATAAATTATGAATCGCTTCTTGTCAAGAGATCAAAATGAACAATCTTTCCGTGCTCTGTTATATATTTTTCCGTCGGACCCGTAGTGTGGCAAGAAACCGCTTTTTTTGGATAAAGTTTTTTGGGCGAAATGTCAAAAAACTCTTGATTTTGGATTTATTTTGCGATATAATTATAGTGTGTGCGTCGGTGTTGTCGGATGTGTGAGCGCCGCCGCCATACATAAAACAAAAAAACAACCGAGACGGAGGTATTTATATATGGCATTACCTGTTGCCCTTCAACTTTATTCCGTGAGAGACAGCATGGAGGCTGACCTTACCGCCACTTTGAAGAAGATAAAGGCCATGGGCTACGACGGCGTTGAGTTCGCCGGACTTTTCGGCCACGACCCCATGTACATAAAAGGACTTTGCGAGGGTCTGGGGCTTGTTCCCATCTCCGCCCATATCCCCCTTGCCGATATGCTTGCCGACCCCGACGGGGTTTTCGCCGCATATGAAACCATCGGCTGCAAGTACGCGGTGGTTCCCTATGTAACGGAGGAAAGACGCCCGGGAGCCGAAAAATTCTTCGACATGATCGAGGAGATCAAAATGCTCGGCAAAAAGGCGGCGGAGCACGGCATGACCCTCCTTTACCACAACCACGATTTCGAGTTTGCGAAGGTTGACGGCGAGTACGGACTGGATGTCCTCTACGACAGAGTGCCCTCCGACCTCCTTCAGACCGAGCTTGACACCTGCTGGGTCAATGTAGCAGGTGTGGACCCCGTTTCCTATATCGGCAAATACAGCGGCAGAACCCCCGTTGTTCACCTGAAGGACTTCTTCAAGTCCGGCAAGCTCCCCGACCGCCTCTACGCCCTCATCGGACTTGACGAGGACGAGGAGACAAAGGAAGCGGAGGAAGAATCCGTATTTGAATTCAGACCCTGCGGCCACGGTCTCCAGGATATGCCTGCCATCATCGAAGCTTCTGAGAAGTCGGGTGCCCGGTGGGTGGTCGTTGAACAGGACGAACCCTCAATGGGGCTCACAAGAATGGAATGCGTCATGGTGGCAAGGGAATACCTCCGCACCATCGGCGTATAACCCCGTCCCGAAGGGACACTATGCCGACGGCGCATTATCCCAAAGAGCGCATCATCCCCCTACCCATTACCAAAAAAACGGAATTCCATGGCTGCGGCGTGCAGCTTGCACACTACTCCATTGAAATCATAAAAATCACATAAATCTTAAAGAAAGGCGGACAAAAAACAATGTCTGACGCAGTTCTCGGCCAATTCAAGCAGGAAGAAAAGGCAGAAGCAAAGGTTGCTACAAAGAAGTATAAGATCGGTATCATCGGTACCGGCTGGATCGCTCACCCCCACACGGAAAGCTATCTGAAGCAGCCCGATGTTGAGATCGTGGCAGCCTGCGATATCATCCCCGGCAAGGCAGACGCATTCCTTGCAGAATTCGGCATCACAACCGCAAGAACCTACACCGACCACCGCGAAATGCTGGAGAAGGAAGAGCTGGACGGCGTTTCCATCTGTACATACAACACCCAGCACGCAGTGCCCACCATGGACTGCCTGAAGAAGGGAATCCCCGTTCTTCTGGAAAAGCCCTTCACCGTTACCCTTGAGGAAGCGGAAGAGGTTTGCAGAGTTGAAAAGGAATCCGGCGCCTTCGTTTCCGTTGGCTTCCAGCCCAGATTCGACATCAATATGCAGATGATCAAGAAGGTCGTTGACTCCGGCGCTCTCGGTAAGGTTTACTACATCCAGACAGGCGGAGGCCGTCGCCGCGGTATTCCCGGAGGCACATTCATCCGCAAGGAAACAGGCGGTATCGGTGCGCTGGGCGACATCGGATGCTACTCCCTCGACATGGTGCTCAACGCAATCGGCTATCCGAAGCCTCTCACCGTTTCCGGCTACGTTTCCGACTATTTCGGAAAGAACCCCAAGTACAACGGCGAGGACGCTGAAGTGTTCTCCGTTGACGACTTCGGCGCGGCGTTCATCCGTCTGGAAGGCGACGTGATCCTCGACTTCAGAATTTCCTGGGCAATGCACGCAGATACCCCCGGTGACACCATCATCTTCGGTACAGAAGGTGCGCTGCGTATTCCTTCCACAGACTGCTGGAACGGCTCCGTCGGCGGCCCCATGACCCTGTACCACGACGTATGCGGTGTTGAGACCCAGACCGTTATTCCGATCCTCCGCAACAGAGGAGACGAAGGCCTGTTCGACAAGAAGATCCGTTCCTTCCTTGACGCTATCCCCACAAATGGTCCCGCACCCATCCCCACATCCCAGATCCTCTACAACCAGGCTATCATCGACGCCATCAACAAGTCTGCCGCCCTCGGCCGCGAAGTTGAAGTTAAGATCGCCGAGATCTGAGAATCCCTTGATTAAAACAGCATAACAAAAGCAGTACACGGGCTCGTGTGAATGAGTGCGTGGACTGCTTTTTTAATTTAATGAATAATGAATGATGAATAATGAATAATTGCGGTGCATTTTCCTGCGGAAAATGAATTTTATTGTATTCGTCAGCGTGTGTTGTGGGGTGCAACTTCACTGCGAAGCAACTTCACTGCGAAGCGGCTTCAGTGCGAAGCAACTTCACTGCCCGAAGGGCAACTTCACTGCCCGAAGGGCTACTTCACTGCCCGGAGGGCTACTTCACTGCCCGAAGGGCTACTTCACTTCACATCAGCACTTGCTCATTTACCACAAGCCTGAACCTGAGCCCCGGCTTTTCGGCGGCTTTTCTGCACAGAAAAGAGCAGCATCACGTCACATCAGCACTTGCTCATTTACCACAAGTCTGAACCTGAGCCCCAGCTTTTCGGCGGCTTTTCTGCACAGAAAAGAGCAGCATCACGTCACATCAGCACTTGCTCATTTACCACAAGCCTGAACCTGAGCCCCAGCTTTTCGGCGGCTTTTCTGCACAGAAGCATACGGTCGAGGAAAATCTCGAAATACTCGGAGACGGAGCTGTATTCGGTGTCGAGGGTGAGGGAGAGGGCGATCTCCGTTTTGTCGTCGCTCAGGGTGAGGGAGGAGTGGCGGACGGAGTAGTTTACCCTGTCGTGGATGTCGAAGGTGGAGATATCGTGGTTTCTGACACGGGTGCGGCGCACGTCCGATTTGTCGGCAAGGAACAGCGCGGCGGATATGGCATTCACGGGGACTCCCGTGCCCTCGTCGTGGTTTCCGATGGCGCCCACCACCTCCGCAATCTCATGCGGGGGCATATTCAGCCGGTCAAGGATGCGAAACGCCATGACAGCGCCGCTTTGGGAGTGCTCCGACCGATTTACTAAGTTCCCGATGTCGTGGAGAAAGCCGGCGATTCGCACAAGCTCCGCCTCCCGTTCGTCGTAACCCAGCTCCGTGAGCAGCCATCCTGCCGTCTCCGCCACTTTTGTCACATGGGCGAAGCTGTGCTCCGTGTAGCCGAGGGCGAGGAGTGCTTCGTCAGCCTTTTCGATATAGGTTCGGATGTCGGCGTTTGACTTTATTTCTTCAAAAGTGATCACGTTCATGTAAATATCCTCATTTTTCGTCATATTTGGATGCGGCGCGGTTTACTTCCTCCGCGAGAGCCAAAAGCTCCTCCGTGGAAATGTTTCCGCCGCCGAGAAGCCCGTTCAGTGTGCGGATGGCAAGGGTCAGCTCACGTTCGGCGCGGCGTCTGTCCTTCTTCGTCTTCGCTTCTGCCGCATCGGGCTTTTCTTTCGCCTTTGTCCTCAGCCTGAGCCCCTCCGTGACCTTTGCCGCTTCCCCTGTGATAAGGTCATATGAGGTGCCGCTGTACGGCATTGCCACATTGTAGCCCATCCCCTCCAGCCGTGCGCCGAAGGATTCCATTGCCTCGTGCTCCCCGTGATTGAGGAACACTGTGCGCGGCTTTTTGCGGAAAGAGGTGAGCCATTCGGTGAGCACCCCTCTGTCCCCGTGGCCGCTGATGCCGGCAAGGTACGTCACCGCGCACTTTACCGCGATGGACTCGTTGAACAGCTTCACGGATGCGGCGCCGTCGTAGATCTTTCGCCCGAGGGTGCCCTCCGATTGGTAGCCCACGAACAGCACCATGCTCTCGCGCCGCCACAGATTGTGCTTCAGGTGATGGCGGATCCTGCCTGCCTCGCACATTCCGCTTGAGGCGATGATGACCTTCGGTGTCTTGTCAATATTGATCGCCTTTGATTGCTCCGTTGTGACGGAAAGCACCAGCCCGTCGAAGGCAATGGGGTTTACCCCCTCCTCCACGAGAGACCGCGCCTCCTTGTCCAGATACTCCGCGCCGCATTTGATGAACACCTCCGTCGCCTCCACCGCCAAAGGGCTGTCCACATAAACGGGGAAGCCGTCGTGCCCCTTCACAAGCCCCTTTTGCTTGATCTCGCGGATGAAGTAGAGCATCTCCTGTGTCCTGCCCACGGCGAAGGAGGGAATCACAAGGTTGCCGCCGCCGTCAAGGGTGCGCTGAATGCAGTTTGCCAGTGTGCCGATGTAATCGGGGGCATCGTCCCCATGGTCGCGGTCGCCGTAGGTGGTCTCGAGGATAACGTAGTCCCCCTCGGTGACGGGCTGGGGATCGCGGACGATGGGGCGGTTCACGTTGCCCACGTCGCCGCTTGCCACAAGGGTCCTTGTCTCGCCCCCCTCCGTGAGGGTGAGCTTGATGGCAGAGGAGCCCAGCAGGTGCCCCATGTCGGAGAACACGGCGGTAATCCCGTCCTTCAGCACCACGGTCTCCCCGTAGGAGACGGGCTTGATAAGGCGAAGGAGCCCCTCGGCATCCCTTGTGTTGTAGGAGGGCTTGTACTGCTTTTTGCCGGCTCGTTTCGATTTGCGGTTTTTCCACTCCGCCTCCGATTCCTGAATGGACGCGCTGTCAAGGAGCATGATTCGGGAGAGCTTTGCCGTCGCCTCCGTCATGTAAACGGGGCCGCGGTAGCCTTTTTTGTAGAGGAGGGGCAGCTTGCCCGAGTGGTCGATGTGGGCGTGGGTGAGAAGAACGCAGTCGATCTCCCGTTCGCTGATGGGGAGCTCGATGTTCTCGAAAACGTCCGCCCCCTGCTCCATGCCGCAGTCGATGAGGATGCGATATCCGCCGCATTCTACAAGGGTACAGCTTCCCGTGACCTCGTGTGTGGCGCCGATAAAGGTGATTTTCATTGGCAATACCAAACCTTTCGATGTGTATAGGTATATGATAGCACATATCTGTGTGTATTTCCTTAATTTTGTGTAACAAATGGGGAGGATATTCAAAAAAATGTCAGCAGAGCGAACGGGTTCGGACAGGGCGGCATATTTTTCCGCGCGGCGAATATAATGGTGGTGCAGTGTTGCCAAAAAACCAAAGAAAGGATCGGTCTCCTCTTATGTTTATCTGTACCGTCAAAGCAAATACGCTGAAGCTCATCGGCGTGGTGGGGCTGGCGCTCCTCTCCCTCGCCGCCATCATCCTCTTTATCCCCGAATATACCCCCGTCACCACAAGCTCCATCGCCGTGTCGGTCTCAAAGTATAATTTTGAGAAAATCAAG
>SVSU01000116.1 GCA_015064135.1 Oscillospiraceae bacterium | reverse complement strand
AAACCCACTTCTTCGAAATGGCAAACGGAGAGATCAACCCCACCGAGCTCGCCGCCGCCATCATCAACCAGAAGGACAACTTCATCGACGGCATCCGCTATGTGCAGGAGATCGTGGACGGCTCCCTCAGTATGCTCATCCTTACCCCGAAGGGCATCTACGCCGCGCGCGATAAGCTGGGAAGAACCCCCATCGTCCTCGGCAAAAAAGAGGACGGATTCTGCGCCAGCATGGAGTCCTTCGCGTACCTGAACCTCGGCTACTCCGATTACAGGGAGATGGGCCCCGGTGAGATCGTTGTCATTACCCCCGACGAGGTCAAAACGCTGGTGTCCCCCGGAGATAAAATGAAGATCTGCGCCTTCCTCTGGGTATATTACGGCTATCCGTCCTCATCCTACGAGGGAATGAGCGTTGAGCAGATGCGCTATAACTGCGGCAAACGGCTGGCTATGCGCGACAAGGACAAGGTGAAGCCCGATACCGTGGCAGGTGTCCCCGATTCCGGTATCGCTCATGCCATCGGCTACGCCAACGAGAGCGATATCCCCTTCGCGAGACCATTCGTCAAGTACACCCCCACATGGCCCCGTTCCTTTACCCCCACCCACCAGAGCAAGCGAAACCTAATCGCAAAAATGAAGCTCATCCCCATTCACGATCTCATTGAGGACAAGAGCCTGCTCCTTATAGACGACTCCATCGTTCGCGGTACTCAGCTTCGGGAGACGACGGAATTCCTCTACACAAGCGGTGCAAGGGAGGTGCACATCCGTACAGGCTGCCCCCCCATCATGTTTGGCTGTAAATATCTGAATTTCTCCCGTTCCAACTCCGCAATGGAGCTGATTACACGCCGCGTTATTAACGAACTGGAGGGTGGAGACCCCGATGAGGCGGTACTCAGGGAATACTGCGACCCCGACAGCGAACGTTACAAGAACATGGTGGAGACCATCCGCCAAAAGCTCCATTTTACCACCCTGCAGTATCTCAGACTTGACGATATGCTTGACTCCATCGGTCTTGACCCCGAAAAGGTCTGCACATATTGCTTCGACGGGAAATAATACGCTTCAGGCACGGGAATAGAGAAGAAATTTCAACATAAAATATATACGAGGTAAAGACTATGATTATCGGAAATATCAAGAATCGCGCACGCTATGCATCCCTCGGCGAGGACATTATGCAGGCACTGGAGTATTTTGCATCCGTGCTGGAAAAACCCGAAGATGCCCCCAAGGAATTCGCGGACATTCCCCTCCCCGGCGGCAAGGTGCTTATCAGAGTGCGTCCTCTCAACACCGTTCCCATGGAAAAGGGGGTTATGGAAGCTCACTACAAGGAGCTTGACATTCACTTCGTTGCATCGGGTGAGGAAAAAATGGCACTTTCCGATGTGTCCGCCCTTCGCTTGACAAAGGAAGACCCCGACAATGATGTTTACTTCCTTGAGGGAGAGATGAACACCATCGTTACCCTCACTCCCGGCACATTTGTTATCGCATATCCCGAGGATGCGCACATGGGATGCATTGCTGTAAACGAACCCATGCCCATCGTTAAGATGATTGCAAAGATGACAGCGGAAAAGATCTAAGATACAAAATCGCAAAGGAAAGGAAGTGGTGAAATGGATACAATCCTTTGGAAAGCGCGGAAAAGAACCCTGTTCGGACTCCCCCTTTCGTTTACCGTGTACTCACTGACCGATAATATTCTGACCATAAAATCGGGATTTTTCAACACCCGTGAGGAGGAGATTCGGCTTTACCGCATCATGGATATTACCCTGAATCGGACTCTTGAGCAAAGGCTTTTCGGTTTGGGAACCATTCATTGCTGTTCCGCCGACAAATCTACACCCGAATTCGATATCAAGCGAATCAAAAATTCCCGTGAAGTGCGCACGCTGCTGTCCGACCTTGTTGAGAAAGCGCGGAGCGAGCGATATGTAGGGATCAGAGAATACATGGACGGAGATGATTATCCCGAGGGGGACATCCACGGCTGATTTTTGGCAAAATAAAAGGTACAGATTACATTCCCGTGAGGAAAAAGTAATCTGTACTTTTTTGATTCAAGAAATATTATTTTACCAGTCCTACCACAAGCTCTGCAAAGAAAACCGATACGACAGACATGATTATGCCTGCAGTCAAAACGCCAAGCGCAATGGTGGGTACCGCTTTTTTCAGCCGCATATCAAGCATTGCGGCAATGAGAGCTCCTGTCCAGGCACCTGTTCCGGGGGCAGGGATGGCAACAAACAGCATAAGACCCAGTACCTCGTATTTCAGAACCTTGTCTTTTTTGCTTTCCGCTTTTGCTTCAAATTTTCGGGCAATATCCCCCAAACGCTTGCTTTTTCTCTTCATCCATTCAAAAACACGGCGAACAAAAAGCAGAATAATCGGTACGGGAAGCATATTGCCGATAACGCTGACAATAAAAACCAAAACCGGATTGAGTCCCATGCCGAGGATGCCGGTGGGAATGGCACCTCTCAGTTCGATAATGGGAACCATAGACATTCCGAAAACGGTCAGATACTTCAAAAATGTACTCATGTCTCCTCCTTATACGGAATGCTTGTCAATGGCATCAAGGATACACTTGCTGAAAAGCTCTGCCATCTCGGGGGTCAGATCGTTGTGGATTCTGCCCGGATCAACGTAAAGGGTGATGCGGTGTCCCGTTTCCTTCATGGCTTCAACGAAGCGTTCGCTGTGACGGTGGAGATCTACCGCAGCATCCGCATCTCCGTGGAACAGGGTGTAATTTACGTCGGGCATTTCCGCCGCCAGATGAACGGGGGAGTTCAGGCGGAGTGCTTCATCCATGGTGCCCTCGTAGTCAAAAAATGCGCTGTAAAGCGTTCTCGGAAGATCGGGACGCTCCGTGAAATGGTACACCAGATCGCACACGGGACAGTTTGCCACACAGGCGACGGGAGTTCTCTTGGCATAACGGGTGTATACGATGCAGGAAAGACCTCCCATGCTGGTTCCGGTGGAGACAATGGGTGTGGTTTCGGGAAGATCGAACTCCTTCATGACCAGATCCACAATCTCGTCAACAAAAGCGAGATTTTGTTTGTTCATCCACCCCCAGGGATTGCTGTAAGGGCAGAGGAAAAGGATGCCGTTTTCACCGTACATGACGCCATCGGCGGGATCGTCCTTGTGCATGGAGTTCCATCCCAGCCAGCAATGATTGATGACAATGCCTTTGATGGGACGGCGGCAGATTTTGTCGTTGGAGTAAGTGAAGTTTCTGAGATTTTCGTATGTAATGATTTTTTCCATAATCCGATTCCCCTTTGTGATCTTGTCAAAAAGTATCACTAATAATTACATCAAAAAGTATTATATCAAACAACGAAACCGATGTCAAGAAAAACAAAACAGAATGACAGAAATAATTGTGTTAAAACGAGGGAATGTTTAGGGTAAAATCAATGTGAAAAACAACACCGCCCCACTTTCGGAACGGTGTCGGTTTTGCATTATACGGTTTTGTATGTAAGCAGAAGGGATTGTTTTGCCTCGGGAATATGAGCAGTGAAAGACGCAAGGTCTTTGCCTTTTACCACCTTTACCGTTTTTTCGTAATTCTCGTCGGAGAGGGTTATTTCGTAATCCTTATCCGTGTCGATATTGTTCAGTGTAAATGTCATCTCGGATGATTCCGCATTTTCACGGCGGAAGAAGGCCGCAAAACCGTTTCCTTCAAGGTCAAGCTGGTAGGCGCACCATACATCGTCACGGAGCGTTGCTTCGGTCAGTGGGTAGAAATCCCCGTTCCACAAATGACGGAGAGAGTGGAGCTCGCTGAGTGGTGCCTTTGTGCTCTCCCCGTCGAAGGCATCGTTCATAACATCCAGATCAAGGGCAATTCCCATGGTGGACGAGGAACGGAAGGTGTAAGCCTCCGTGGTCCAGGAGCAGGTGGAATGATAGGGGAGATAGCGTGTGAGCCCGATGGTCTGATTCTGATGCCAGATATCGGTGGGGTGCTCCTCTGAGACGGGATAACAGCCCGAGTCGCTTCGCCACAGGGGCACACTGCGGGAGAGAAGCTCATAATCAAGCCTGCCGCCGCCTCCTGCACAGTTATCAATGAGCAGTCCGGGGAATTCCCGAAGCAGCTCGTCCCAAAGGCGATAGAGGTTGGTGATATGTTTGTTTTCGAGATATCCCTTTCTGCCGGGTTCCTCATGACGCCGCCAGTAGAGAAGGGGACCGCGGTTGAAATCCAAACGGAAAATATCGATTCCGCTTTTTTGAACCATATCCACAAGGGTGTCGCGGAGCCGGCGATATGCTTCCTCATTGCCGATGTTGAATATACGGTAGGGATTCTCGGGGTCTCCGTTCCAAAGGAGCCATTCGGGATGCTCTTTTGCGGTGTCGGAGTTTATGTTCACCCTTTCCACCTCAAACCAGAGCATAAAGGTCATGCCGAGACTGTGTGCCGCTTTTGAAAGAGGAGCGAGACCCCTCGGGAACGTTTTTTCGCAGGTGTAATTGCCTACACCGTGGGGGAAGCCGTCGCGGAACCATGCCGCATCAAGCCAGTAATTGTTAATAAGCCCGCATTTTTTTGCACATTCGATGCATCTGAGCTGTCCTTCCTCCGTTGCCCATGTGGGGTCGGGGGTTGCCCAGGGCTGTCCCGTGGGGAAATATCGGTCAAAGGTCTGAAGGGAGATCGGGAGGGTAAATCCTGCCCCTCTTTTTGCATAAGGGCTCAGCTTTTCGCGGAAAATGCGGCGGAATTTCTGTCTGGTTTCGGTGAGTGTTCTGCCGCCGCACACAATGGCGCCTGCCGAACGGATGGATTCACCGGGATCAAGGTACATATCGCAGTCGGCAAAGCCCAGTTTGAGAAGGGCGGTATCGCCCATGCGGCGCAGTTTGTATTTCCACTGCCCCGACCAGCCGATAGCAAAGACCATGCATCCCAAATCGGAGGTGACATCAAAATAAGGGAACCCCTCCCGTGAGGAACGACCGTCCGCAGGCTCTCTTTCAATGACGGTCATGTCGGAGAAATCCGCCGAGAGAGGCTTGAAGCTGTTCTCCGTCCAGTTGTCGCCGAAAAGGGACTCCCATTTTGCCTCCCCGGAGACGGCAAAATGAATGTCGGCGCCGTAAAGCTCTGTAATCTGTGCTGTTCGTGTCTTTCCCGTATTGCGGAGGATGAGGTGCCAGCGATAGCAGTCGGGGGCAAGCTCCTCGAAGTGGAGAATAACGGTGAGGTCCCCCACCTTTTTTGAATAAGAATCTGCACTTTTTGTCATTTCCGAGGGCACGATGTCCACTCTTTCGCCGCCCAGACGGAAACCTGCGATCTTTTGTGATCTGATGGTTTCAAACATTGGTGATACTCCTTTTATATTTAAAATATAGGTTCAATAACAGCAAGAAAATATTCGTTTATTTCCCTCGGTGTTTCCTTCATCTTCCGGGAAAGCCACCATTCCACCGTGTCAACAAAGGAGGATGCGATGTGGTTTACCAGATAGTCTTCGGGAAGCTGTGATTTTTCAAACATCCCCTTATCGGCATACTGGGAGAGGATGAGCTTTCTCAGGTTGTCCTTGAAATACCGCAGAAACATTTCATTGTTCTCCGAGGAGAGCAGTTCTATGATATTGCGGTCGTTTTCCTGCAGATGACGGAGAAGGTGAAGGAATACGGAGTCCGTTTCGCATCCGCATGAATAGTGATAGTGCCCATGCGGAAGCCCCATTGCGGTGTCGATGATGTGACCGAACAGTTCCTCACATAAGTCCTTCAATAAATAA
>SVSU01000115.1 GCA_015064135.1 Oscillospiraceae bacterium | reverse complement strand
GAGGATTGACTTCCTTCCCGTCCACATTACAAAATCCCACGCGAAAAAGTTCGTTCCCGAAAACGGTAAGATCCGACTGCCCTTTTCCTCCCTCCCCGGTGTAGGCGACACGGCGGCGGAGAATATTATGGCGGCAAGGGATGCCGGAGAGGTTTACTCCATTGAGGATCTGCAGAAAACTTCCAAAGCATCTAAAACCGTTATAGAGATCCTCCGCAAGAACGGAGCCCTTGAAGGGATGAGCGAAACAAAGCAGCTCTCTATGTTCTGAGCAAAAAAGACATTTGCCGAAAATCCTTTTTGAGAGATGGGATCGGCAGTCGTAACAGATAATGCAATGCGAAAGAAGGGTTTAATATGATCGGTATGGGCACAATCGTGAATGTGCTTGCAATTATTGCCGGAAGTGCTGTGGGGATGGTGCTGAAAATGGGGCTGAAGGAAAGCCTTCAGGATACGCTGATGAAAGCTCTCGGTGTGGCAACCATGTTCGTCGGTATCAGCTCCACCCTTTCGGAAATGCTCGTTGTGACCCCCGACGGCGATATAGGTACTCAAGGGACCATGCTGATGATATTTTCCCTTGTTATAGGCACGATCATAGGTGAGACTTTAAATTTGGAGGATTTCCTTGAATCCATGGGCGAGAGACTGCGTCGGCTGAGGATATTCCGCAATTCGTCCCGCTTCACGGAGGGATTTGTGACAGCAACCGTTGTTGTATGTGTGGGCGCAATGGCAATCGTGGGCTCCCTTAACGACGGACTCCTCGGCGACCCGTCCATCCTCTTTACAAAATCCATACTTGACTGCGTAATAACCATGGTTTTCGCATCCACTCTCGGAATCGGTGTCATGTGCTCCGTGATTCCGCTGGGACTGTATCAGGGAGGAATCACACTCCTTGCAGGGGTGCTGAAGCCCTTCTTCACCGACGGGATCATCTCCGATCTGTCACTTGTCGGCTCCGTGCTCATCTTCTGCATCGGCATCAACCTGTTCTTCGGCAAGAAGGTGAAGGTTGCCAATATGCTGCCGGCTCTCATAGTACCCATCCTGTACGGTATTTACGGTATGATCACAGCTTAGGCGTTTGTCGAAAATGCTCATGTGCTGCCATTCAGCGAACAGCAAAAAAAGCGGTATTTCCCGGGTGAAAAAGGGAAGTACCGCTTTATTCGTCTGCACGTTTTACGCCGCCGTATTTACGCTTCGGCAAGAGCCGCCTTGATGGCAGCGGCAAGCTGGTCTGCGCAGGATGTGTTTTTCATGCCGCAGGTGTTGCCGGAGAGAAGGGCGGCGATATCCTCCGCTTTTTTGCCCTCAACGAGCTTTGCGATTGCCTTCAGGTTGCCGTTGCACCCCCCTGTGAAAACCACATTTGAGATGATGCCGTCGTTTATTTCAAAGTCGATCTTTGCGGCGCAGGTGCCTCTTGTTTTGTAAGTATAATTCATTGCTTTGACCTATCCTTTAAGATGCTTTATTCTGCAGTTTCCGGTGTTTCAGGTGTTGTTTCCGCCGTTGTTTCGGGTGCGTTTCCGTTTACTGGGGACTGGGAGAAGCTGATATCCGCCGAGTCCGCTATAATTCTGACAGAGGAGGTGAGCTCGGGGTTTTTCTCGGGCTTGTAGTGGGTGTCCATTTCCACACCGTTGACGGTGAGCTTTCCGCTTAATGTGTCAAGATCAATGTTCATGGATGACATATCCGCGGCTGAAACCACGGTCACACTGCCGCCTGCGGTTTCGATAAGCGCACTGCCTGCGGTGAGGAAGGAATCCACCTTCATGTTGAGGTTTTCCGCCTTTATCTCCATTGTGCCCACTTCCGCCTTGCCCATTGTAAGGGTGAGCTCGGTACCGTTCAGCTTAAATGCGGATGTGGTGGAAAGGGTGTCCGCCTTCACCTCACCCTTTTCGATATTGAGTGTGTAATCGGAGCCCGATGTCATGGATTCAAGGGAAACTGTACCGCAGTCCGCTTCCACCTCAAAAATTTTGATGGGATGGTCGGCGGTCAGATGGATGTTGATTATTTTTTTGCTGTCCGTATCTTCGCTGAATCGGATGATATGCCGCATTCCCTTGAAGGAGAAGCCGTTTTCCCAGAATTTCAGCATGGAGACAAAGTCTGTGATCTCGTTGAAGGTCAGGGTCTTGTTGGCGGTGGAAAGGGTGTAGTAATTCTCCCTGAAATTGACGAATTCCGCATAGGAGGTCTCGCTGTTCCCGAAAATGTTGATCTCGGCTTCACTGACATCAAGAACGATTTTTGAGATATCCACCTCACCAAGATCCACGGATTTTACGATTCCGTCCCCAACTTCCTCGGCAAAGAGAGGCTCGCCCGAGGCATTTGCCATGTTCTGTGCAATAATGCAGGTGGTCAGCCCCACAATGATGAAAAGGACGGCGACAATAAGGGATATTATGGATGTAGGTTTCACAGTCTGTAACACTCCCTTCTCAGATGGAGGAATAAATCACGCAGTTTGCCGCAGGTGAAGCGGAGCAGTACGGCAACCTTTCCCATAACCCAGGGGAGGAAGCGAACGGCGATGTTGTACACAAGGATGCAGGAGATCATGACGATGCCGATGACCATGACGCCGAGACCTATTTCGTAAAGCCCGGCGGCCGCAAAGGAAAAGAGCTGGGTGACGCCGAAGATGATGCCCACAAGGGAAACACCGGCTCCGAGAGCAGCCATGGCAATGACACCTGCAATAAGTCCCACGAGAATTGCGGCAAGGGCGGCGAACACACCGGCAAACAGCCCGAAAAAGGCGGCGGTAAGGGTCAGGGTAATGGGAAGGGTCAGCACAAAGGCTCCCCAGAAGGTGTAAAATCCCTTCTGCGTTTTGTCGGCGCCGTCCGATACCTCAAAGAAATCCTCGTCGTCTTCCTGCCCCAGCCATGTGATCTCATCCCGTGGCTTGAATTCGTCCGCAGGCTTCAGCGGAGCATTCTCGACGGGCGGCTTCGGCGCAGGAGGGGGAGTGCGCTCCGATGCCTGATCTGTGTGATGAGGCTGGGAGCTTTTCTCCGGCTCCCGTGATCTGATCTTATTCTTCGTAAGGATGAGCGCAATGCTTTCTGCGATCTCCTCCACCTCGGCAGGGGATTGGATCTGTCCGATCTCCCGAAGGTCATCCTCCGTGAAGGTACGCTGCAGAGTGGAAACGTGCCTGCCTGCGATTTCGGGATGAATGCCGCGGCGGATAAGGGATGCTTCCAGATCCTTGATGAAAACATTCAATTCCATCCGATTTATCACCTCTCTTTATTATTTTCAGAAAAAGCATGGTTTTTTCAAAATTTTTATGTTATAATACATCTAATCTATATTTTATCAAATTTTGGAGCAATAATCAATATGAGAATGAGAAAAAAACGCCACGGAAGTGAAAGAGTTCAGGCACTTTCCGCACTTTATTTTGTCGGAGAAGGGGAAATTTGGTCGGATATAAATAAGACATTTGCCGAAAATCAGCCTTTGGCGTTGGAAATCGGATGCGGCAAGGGGGATTTTATCACGGCACTTTCTGCGAGAGACCGTGAGTACAACTATCTCGCCGTTGAGAAGATCGCCGATGTCTCCGTCTGTGCCGCAGAGAAATACGCCCGTTCAAGGGGACTGGGGGACATGGCACCCAACGGCGGCTGGAGGGCACCCGACGGGGAGATCTACAAGGACGGCGCCGCATGGGATATTCCCATGGAAATGAGGGGCAACGTCCGCTTTGCGGTGGATGATGCCATGAATGTGCTCGGTCATCTCCCCGACTGCAGCGTGGCTGTGATTTACGCAAACTTCAGCGACCCGTGGCCGAAGAAGGGATACGAAAACCGCCGACTCACATCTCCCGCATTTCTGAAGGAGTACATACGCGTTCTTGCCCCCGGCGGAAGATTTGTGTTCAAAACGGACAACGATGGTCTGTTTGAATATTCCCTTGAAACCGTGGGAGCGTCGGCGCTTACCATGGGGTATCATACCTTCGATCTTCACTCCTCCGACAGGGCGGCGAGCAACATTATGACGGAATACGAGCGCAATTTCTCCGAAAAAGGCGTGAAGATTAAGATGCTTGAAGCGGAGAAGGCTGAAGAATAAGAATTTTGAATTTCATGTCATCTATGATGGCGGATGAGGTGTTTTAATGAACGGGCTCATATCATTCGACAATTTCTCACTGACTTCCACACAGGCGGTCAGCCGCGAGATTCTTGAGCTGAACGAAATTTCACGGGAAAGGGGTCTTGTTCTGTCTGCCGAAGAGGCTCTTGCTCTTTCGGAGACCAGAGGACGGGCACTGGCTGAAAACGAGCGTATTGAGATCGGTGTGGGCGCCATTGCCGAGATCATCAAGCGATTCAGCACTTCCCGTTATGTCAATGAAGAAGATTATGCATGGATCCTCGGCGAGATTACTGAAATATTCTATTACATCAAGACGGAAACAAACGACAAAATCAGCGACGGGGACCTCCTTGACGAGCTTTTCAGGAGCTTTGAACTGAATTGCCGCGGAAGCATGGAGCTGCTCCTTGCAAGGGAAGCGGAACGGATCATCCGTAAGGTGACAAGCGGCGAGAACTACGCAAAATGGTACGGCGACGACAGCTTCATGGGTGACAGCCGACGTGACACCCCCGAGGAGGCGCTCAGGGACGAATACGACGAATCCCTATGGTCGGAGGATGATGACACCTACATCGAAGACGAATTTTACGACGAGGATGAGGACATCACGGCGGAGCTGGATGCTTTTGACGAGCTCCTCGACTCCCTTGCCTCCGAGGATGAAGGAGAGATACATGAAAAAGTAACGGAGGATGGGGACAATGAGTGAGATGATCGCGTATACGGGCAGTGAATCGTTTAATCCCGGGAACGTTGACCCTGCAAATTATACCTCCACCCTGGCGGAAGAAGCCCTCAGATGCGGCATTTACACCGAGGAGGACATCGGGCGCATACAGATGGGGCTCATGGAATCCCTCAGCGAGGTCATCGGTTTTTACACAAAGGGGGAGAGCACCTCGGTGAAAACGGAGCGCGCGGCAGAGCTGTCCAGATCCATTCTTTACAACGCAGACACATACCTCCGCAGTCTCGGAAGCCACAGCGCCTCTTTGGAAAAGCTGAAGGAGCGCAAAATGACGGAGCTTTACGGCAAGGGGTATCTCATCAACAAGGAACGCTGCGAAAAGGCGAAAATACTCTATGCCAAAGCGCGCTATTCCAGACTGAAGGACGGCAGTGCGGAGTACAACAAAACCCTGGACAAGTACCTTTACAATTACCTGAAGATGTACGACCCGAAATTTACCGCCCACGACAGACTTTACGTCAGCCTGCCCGAGGTAGGCTTCAAGGGAGGTCTGCGCATCAACCGCGTGGTGGAACTGCTTGAAGCGATCATCAAGCTGAACGCAGGCAGACAAAGCGATGTTATCCTGGAGAGCCCCGATGGAAATCAGTGATAGCAATTATATTCCCGAAACCGCAGCTGGGGAGACGAATGTACGCACATGGGACGGGAATAAGGTAAAATATTGCTGTAGTGAATAAGAAAAAATGAAGCCTTCCGATATTTTCGGCAGGCTTTCCTTTGTTTTGCGGTACATGAGGCAGAAAAACAATAATTAACAGTCTTTAATATTTCAAAAACATTACAAAAGGAAATATATTCTTGTGTTATATTTTATTATGTGATATAATGTAAAATGACGGGAGAAGTATGCCTGCGCGGCAGCTTCCTCGAAAACAAAAAACAAAAGGAGCACAGAAGAAAGATGAAGAAGAAGATTCTTTCACTTGTCCTGGCCCTGCTTATGGCAGCGAGCTCCGCGAGCATGATCG
>SVSU01000114.1 GCA_015064135.1 Oscillospiraceae bacterium | reverse complement strand
GCTTGAACGGCTCCTTGATACGGCAGGGGGCGAGTGCGTCGGCATCATCACCCAGCTCCGTGATGCGCCCGACAACAAGACCATGTTCGGCAGCGGCAAAATCAAGGAGCTTTCCGAAATGTGCGACACCCTTGAGGCGGATCTTGTGGTGTTCGACTGCGAGCTTTCCCCCTCTCAGATTCGTGAGATCGAGGACGCCATCGACCGTGAGGTGCAGGTTATTGACCGAAGCATTCTCATCCTTGACATTTTCGCCGATCATGCCAGAACCAGCGAAGGACGCCTTCAGGTCGAGCTGGCTCAGCTTCGGTACACGGCGCCGCGGCTCATCGGAAAAGGGAAGGAGCTCTCCCGTCAGGGCGGTTCCGCAGCCGGCAACATTGGAGCGCGAGGCCCCGGTGAGACAAAGCTGGAGATAGACCGCCGACGTATCAAATCGAGGATAGCCGCCCTTGAAGCGGAGCTTGAGAAGGTTGAACAGAACCGTCTCACCATGCGTCACGCGAGGGACAAATCGGGCATCGTCAAATGCGGCATTGTGGGCTACACCAACGCAGGAAAGAGCACCCTGCTGAATTATCTCACGGGTGCCGGAATTTTAGCGGAGGACAAGCTTTTTGCCACCCTTGACCCGACGACCCGTCAGTACACCACCCCCGGCGGCACAAAGCTCCTGCTCACGGACACCGTCGGATTCATCCGCAATCTGCCCCATCATCTCATCAAGGCATTCAAATCCACCCTGGACGAAGCGGTGTATTCCGATGTGCTCCTCATCGTCATTGATGCCTCGGACCCCGAATTCACCGAACAGGCTGCCGTTACCACCAATCTTCTCGAGGAGCTGGGGGCAAACGGAAAGCCTACCGTGTATGTTTTCAACAAATGCGATGCCTGCACGGACCGCGACGCACTGATCCACATGAGGACTCTCGCCTCCGCATCCAATACCGAGGTGGTGTTCATATCCGCCAAAACGGGAGCAGGCTGCGACAAGCTGATTGAAATTGTGGAGCGAATCGCAAACGCAGGCAAGCGTAAGGTGAAGCTGTTCATTCCCCCCGAGGACGGGGCTGTGACGGGTATTATCTACAAGGACGGGGACGACGTTACCGTGGAATACAAAGAGGACGGCATCTATGTGGAAGTGACGGCAGACGACAAGCTGTACGCGAAAATCAAGAAATACGTTATAGAAACAGACTGATATATGAAGAAAAACAAAGACAACACAACGAATACTCCCGAGGCGAAGAAGCGCGTCTCCATTGCCCGTGAAGTGACGGTGGAAATGGAGGAGCGAAAGTCCATTTTCCTCGGCCATGCGAAGCCCGTTTCCACTGAGGAGGAGGCGAAAGCGTTTGTTGCGGCAAAAAAGGCGGAATACGCCGACGCTACACATAACGTGTACGCCTATCTGCTGAACGGCGGCGCCATTGCCCGATTCTCCGACGACGGGGAGCCCCAGGGAACGGCGGGAATGCCCGTTTTGAATGTGCTGAAGATGTCGGGCGCCTGCGACCTTGCTGTGGTAGTCACCCGTTATTTCGGAGGCATTCTTCTGGGTGCCGGAGGACTTGTGCGCGCCTACTCTGCATCCGCAAGGCAGGCGCTTGACGAGGCAGGAATCGCCGTTTACGAGGAATTTGCCATAGTCAGGGTAAGGGTGAGCTATTCCGATTATCAGAAGCTGACGGTTGCCCTGCCGAAACTGACCATTTCCGAGGAAGGCTCCGAATTCGGGGAGGATGTGACGGTCATATGCGCTCTTGAAGCCGACCGTGTGGAGGAGCTTTCCTCCCTTGTGGTGGAGATGACAAACGGAAAGGGGTCGGCTGAGGTGATCGCCTACGAGGAACGGCCGTCGCTGAGGCATACGGGAATTTGACGAGTGAAAATCTGCTTCCATGATATAAAAGGGGGCAGATTTTCATCTTTTTTGACCCATACCTACCGAAAAAAAGAAAAAAGAGAAAAATTGCGTATATTATAAGTATACAGAATGATGAAAATTTTGCGGAGTTTTCGCGCTCCGTGGTGATATGAAAGAGAAAGAATGGAAAAAACCGTACGGGAATTGTTTTATGAAAGAGAACGGATGACTTTGTCGGAGCGTGCCTTTCTCTGCGAGAACACAAGGGGCAGGGAAACACCCGTTGAGCCCTGTGATTATCGTACAGAGTTCCAGCGGGACAGAGACAGGATCATTCACTCCAAATCCTTCCGCCGCCTGATGCACAAGACCCAGGTATTCCTCATCCCTGCGGACGAGCACTACCGTACCCGTCTGACTCACACCCTTGAGGTGACGCAGGTAGCGCGGATTATCGCTCGTGCTCTTTTGCTGAATGAGGATTTATGCGAAGCCGCCGCCCTCGGGCATGATCTGGGGCACACCCCCTTCGGTCACACGGGAGAGACGGTGATGCAGATGTGCTACTCCCCCGACTTCACCCATTACAAGCAGAGCCTGCGTGTGGTGGAGAAGCTGGAGAACAACGGGCGCGGGCTGAACCTTACCTATGAAGTGCGCGACGCCATCGTAAACCATACGGGCAAGCATCTCGCCTCCACCCTTGAAGGGATCATCGTCAAATATGCAGACCGGATCGCCTACATCAACCACGATATTGACGATGCGGTGCGCGCAGGAGTTCTGCGGATCGAGGATATCCCGAAGAGTATCCTTGATGTGGTGGGCACGACCCACAGCGAACGGCTCAGCAGAATGGTCATGTCCGTCATTGAGGGCAGCCGCAGGAGCGACACCATCGAGATGACAAAGGATGTAGGGGAGGCTACCGACCGGCTCCGTGATTTTTTGTTTGAAAGGGTCTACTACAACCCGAAAGCGAAAAAAGAGGAGATCAAGGCGGTGGAGCTTCTGAAGGGGCTGTTCGGCTACTTTGTGAAGTACCCTTCAAAGATGCCGCCCTTCTATTACAACAACACCCATTCCGAATCCGTGGAACGCTGCGTCTGCGACTACGTTTCGGGAATGACTGACCGCTATGCCATATCGCTGTACAAGGAATTGTTTATTCCGAACGTATGGCATTCGCCCATAGACTGATTGGGGATAAGGTGTAGTTTGGGGTGTAGGATAGCGCCCCCACTCCCGACGTGTGATTTGATTTTCTTAAGGAGGATTCCGCCATTGATACCAAACAGCGTTATTGATTCTATCAAGCAGCGATGCGATATCGAAACCGTTGTCTCCTCCTATGTATCGCTGAAGAGGACGGGGAATCACCTGAAGGGGCTTTGTCCTTTCCACAGCGAAAAAACGCCGTCCTTCATCGTATACACCGATACGCAGAGCTTCTACTGCTTCGGCTGCGGTGCCGGGGGAGATGTGGTGAACTTCACCATGCGTGCGGAAAACCTTGATTACGTCTCCGCCATCGAAGCCCTTGCAAAGCGTGCCGGTGTCGCCCTTCCCGAATCCGGGGATTACAACGGTGCCGAGCGCGGCGTATCGAGACAGCGCGTCCTTCAGATGAATCTGGAGGCGGCGAAGTTTTACAGAAATATGCTTCACGATGAGCGAATCGGCTCCCCGGGCAGGAGTTATCTTATGTCAAGAGGTCTCACGGGCGCCATTGTCAGTCGGTTCGGGCTCGGATACTCACCGCCGTCGGGGAAAATGATGCTTTCCCATCTTCGCTCCCTCGGCTTCAAGGATGATGAGATCCACACCGCATATTTTGCCGGAAAGAACGACCGCGGCTATTACGACTATTTCAGAGGACGGGTCATGTTTCCCATCATTGATGTGTCGGGAAATGTCGTGGCATTCGGCGGCCGAGTCCTCGATGACTCAAAGCCCAAATATCTGAACACATCCAACACCCCGGCGTTCATCAAGGGAAAGACCCTGTTCGCCCTGAACTATGCAAAAAATTACTGCAGCGAGTACCTCATCCTCTGCGAGGGGTACCTGGATGTGATCTCCATGCATCAGGCAGGCTTCCAGCAGGCTGCTGCCACACTGGGAACCGCTATTACCCCTGATCATGCAAGAATCATTAAGAAATATACCTCAAAGGTTATCCTGTCCTACGACAGCGACGAAGCCGGTGTGGCTGCCGCAAACAAGGCGATCGGAATCCTTGAGGCGGCAGGAGTGGATGCCAAGGTTCTGAAAATGGAAGGCGCCAAGGACCCGGATGAGTTCATCAAAAAATACGGTGCGGAAAAGTTTTCCTCACTGCTTCGCGACAGCCGTTCAAAGTTTGATTATTTCCTCGAAAATATTTCCGCCAAGTATAATTTTGACGCAGATGAGGAAAAAATAAGAGCGCTCGGCGAAGTATGCAAACATATAGCGACAGTATATTCCAATATCGAAAGAGACATATATATTGCCAAAACCGCAAAGATGTTTGACGTCAGTGCAAAAAGCGTGGCAAACGATGTGGAGCTGCAGCGGCGCCGCGCCTCCCGTGAACAAAGCAGACAGCGGAAGGAAGATCTTCTGAAAGTCACATCGGGGCTGGGGGATCTTGTGAATCCGGACTATGCCAGAATTCCCCGAGCCGCCAAAACGGAGGAGGACATCCTCGGAATGCTTATGCTTCACAGTGAACTTTCCGCAGTTGAGGTGGATGGAAAGGCATTGAGTGAGGAAGATATGCCAACAGAGCTCGGGAAGCGGATTCTTGCCTTCATTCTGGCAATCACGGACGGCGAATTCAGTTTCGGTGCCATGAACGAATCCTTTTCGGAGGGGGAAATATCCCGTGCCGTGGGGATGATGGAAAAAAGGCGGAATCTTTCCGCATCCAAAGAGACATATTCGGAGTATGTTCGTGCGCTGAGGGCGGAAAATGCGAAAAACAATGCCCACAGCACCTTTTCCGTCAAAGAAATATTGGAAATGAAAAGAAATCAGAAATAAAAGCAATCTATTGCCGCCCGTGTGCGGTATTGGGGGATTCACATGAATAAAGAAAAGAAAGTTGATATGGACAGCCTGATGGAAAAAGAAAAAACAAAGGGCGCATTATCGAACAGCGACATCATGGAAGCGATGGAATTCTCAGGCTATGATGTGGACAGGATCGAAAAGATTTACAATGTCCCGGAAGATGGTGAGCTTGACATTGCTCAAGGCGGCTACATGGAGGACATCTATCTGGACGGTGCAGACGATGCGGATGAGGGGGAAGATGGAGATGATATTGAAAAATTCCTCTCCGAGGAAGGCGTTTCCGTTGACGACCCCGTCAGAATGTATCTGAAGGATATCGGAAAAATTCCGCTGCTCGACTCGGAGAGAGAGCTTTACCTCGCCGAAAAGATCGCAGAGGGAGATGAGGCATCAAAAAATGAACTTGTTGAGGCAAACCTCCGTCTTGTGGTCAGCATTGCGAAGAAATATGTGGGCAAGGGTATGTACTTCCTTGATCTGATTCAGGAGGGCAATCTGGGGCTCATCAAGGCGGTGGAAAAGTTCGACCACACAAAGGGCTACAAGTTCTCCACCTATGCTACATGGTGGATTCGCCAGGCAATCACCCGCGCCATTGCGGATCAGGCGAGAACCATTCGTATCCCCGTTCACATGGTCGAGACCATCCACAGGGTATCGCGCTGCTCCAGACAGCTTCTTCAGGAGCTGGGCAGAGAGCCTACCGTGGATGAGATCGCAAACCGCCTCAACATGAGTGGAGACAAGGTAAGAGAGATAATGAAGGCGGCGCAGGATCCCGTTTCCCTGGAGACGCCCATCGGCGAGGAGGACGACAGCCATCTCGGTGACTTTATCCCCGACGACACCACCATGACCCCGGCTGAGGCGGTTTCCTACCAGCTTCTCCGCGAACAGCTCAACAAGGTGCTTCACACACTGACTCCCCGTGAGGAGCACGTCATCAAGCTCCGCTTCGGGCTGGAGGACGGCAGAACACGGACCCTTGAAGAGGTGGGAAAGGAATTCAACATTACAAGGGAGCGCATCCGCCAGATCGAGGCAAAGGCGCTCAGAAAGCTCCGT
>SVSU01000113.1 GCA_015064135.1 Oscillospiraceae bacterium | reverse complement strand
CCGAAGGCGCTCAGGGACTGGGGGATATCGTACCCTGTCCACACGCCGCCCACATAGTAGGGGGTATAGCCGACAAAATAACGGTCGAAGTCGGCGCTTGTGGTACCTGTTTTCGCCGCAACATCCATGGTATGACGGAGCGTTACCGCCGTTGCCGTACCGTTGTCCACAACGTTTTCAAGCATCTTCGTCATAATGGAGGCGGTCTCGGCAGAAATAACGATCTCGGGGTCGTCCTGGTTATCAAGGAGCATTTCTCCCTTGTTGTCAAGGACGTAGAGATAGAGATTGGGGGTATTGTACACGCCGTCGTTGGGGAACATACAATAGGCTGCGGTCATTTCCATGACGGTGACACCGTAGTTGGGCTGACCGAGGGCAAGGGATGCCAGACCCTTATCGGTAAGCACTTCCCCGTTCGCCTTGGTATAGGACTCCACCAAACTGTCGAAATTGAGGGTGTTCTTCATGAAATTGAAGGAATAGTCCAGCCCCAGCTTGTCAAGAACCTTCATTGCCACCGTGTTCACAGATCGCTCGACGGCGCTGTTGACGGTAGTAAGTCCCATATACACATCGGGGTAGTTTCTCGGGTAGAGCTTATAGCCGTAGTACGCCTCGTTCCACTCCGTTGCCGGGGAGACCACATACTTATCGAAGGAGAAGGGTGTGTCGTCCACGGTGGAGCCGTAGGTGATGAGTCCGCGGTCAAGGGCGGGGGCGTAGACGGACAGAGGCTTAATGGAAGAACCCGGGGGGCGTCTCGCAACGCTTGCGCGGTTGGTGCCGAGATTCAGGATCTTCTCACCCCGTCCGCCGACCGTTCCCAGTACGTCGCCCGTGTAGGGATCGCACACCACCATAGCGGACTGGGGCTGGATTCCCGAGCCGACGGAGGGGAAATATTCGGAATCGTTTTCGTACACCTCTTCAAGGGTCGCCTGAACATCGGGGTCCATGGGAGTGACGATGGTAAGGCCGCCTGTGAGGATCATAAGGCTGGCGGAACGCTCGGAAATGCCGAACTCCTCCATGAGATCCTTTTTCAGCTGTTCAAGGAGAGATTCGGTATACCAACTGTAAATCAGCATACCGTCGTTCCCTGCTGTGGACTCATCCTCGTCGAAATACTTGAGGTCAAGCTCCTCTTCCTGAGCCGCCTTCATTTCATCTTCCGTAATAAAGCCGTATTTATGCATCTGCTGAAGGACGACCCAGCGTCGCTCGTAGTTGCCTTCCTTGATGCAGTTGCCCTCCTCGTCGTATTTGCCGTGGTCGTGGTAGACGGGCTCATACTGAGAGGGGTTTTTAACGATAGCGGCAAGGGCGGCGCACTCCACGAGGGAAAGCTCCGACACATCCTTGTCGAAATACTTGTTTGCCGCAGACTGAACACCGTCGCAGCCGTTTCCGAGGAAGATGATATTGAGGTAGCCCTCCATGATCTCTTCCTTACTCTTTTCCTTTTCCAGATTGAGGGCGCGGAAGATCTCCTCCACCTTTCGCTGAACCTTTACCTCGTCCTCATCGGTAATGTTTTTAATAAGCTGCTGGGTAATGGTAGAGCCGCCTGCCGAGCCTGTGTCAAAAATGAAATTGAACACAGCCTGCGCCGTTGTCCACCAGTCCACACCGTTATGGGAACGGAAGCGGTGGTCCTCAATGGCGATAAAGGCATTGACTAAGTTCTCGGGGAACTGATTATAGGAAGCGTAAATGCTGTTTTCCGTTCCGTACAGCCGCTGATCCTCCACCTCCACGAGAGTACCGTTTCGGTTCTGTCTGTCCTCCATGGTCTCAAAATCCATGTAGTAAATCCGCGTGGTGGAATTGGTATTTACCGTGGTAATGAGGTTGGCATCTATCTGAAGATCAAGATAGTTGTTCACATAGATGGCAAACACGGAGCACACGATGATACCCGTGATCAGCCCTATGAGAAGCAGGGTCATCAGAATATTGAACACATAAGACAAAAGCCTTAGAATAACTTTTCCGATGATGCCAAAAACATGAAGGGTCTCGCGGCCCCAGTTTACGCTGCCATGATCGGGGGCATTACTCTGCATTGAATCACTCCTTTATTCCGTTCACTGACAATGTCAGGTACTGTGCCAGTCGGCAGTTTTTTCGATATTCATTCCATTATACGCCTTATTTTTGAATTCGGTATTAACGGAAGCTGATATTTTCACCTTGCAACCACATTTTCCGCCCCGAGAATGTCTTTTAATTCACCTAAAACAAAGGGTGTTGCGGATGTGGTAATGATTCTCTCCTTCACATAGTCACCCTTTTCCTTATCGTAAAGGATAACGGGGACCGCCCCCTCGAAGATCTCCGCAACGGCAAGGGCACGTCGGCATTCGGGAGACTTCAGGCTCTCCACACGGAGGAATATTTTCGAGACGGGGGCATTGGAGTGGGGTTCACTCGCCGACCTCTCCGCACCCACATCGGTTTTTGCGGGTACATAGCTCCCATCGTTCATCAGGGGACCTGCCCTCTCCGCGATGATCTTCGCCGACTCCCCTTCTCTGAGGCTCACCTTACCCGCAAGGATAATCGCGGCGCCGTAGGGGAGGATATGGCTGTATTTTGCGAACTGACGGGGGAAGAAAAGGGTCTCGATCTCACCCGTCTTATCCTCCACCGTGATAAACGCCATTTCCTCACCGTTTTTGGTAGTCTTGCCCGTCCGCTTTGTGATGACACCTGCCACGGTAACGGGGGATTTATCGGAATATGCGGAAGTCGGGCTGCCCATCTCATAGCCGCCCTCACCGTCTGCCGCCCCATCCTCTGCCGAACGGAGGATTTGGGAGACGGGGTCTGTGCGAAGATCGGCAAGATGTCGGGAATAGCTGTCAAGGAGGTGCCCCGAGAGGTACATTCCCGAGCTTTCCTTTTCCATATTGAGCTTTTCCCTCTCGCTCACCTCGGGCATATCGGGCATGAGGATCTTCGGCACGGGCGGCGGAGGTGCATCACAGTCGGCAAACATATCGATCTGACCGTCGGGGACATTGGAATTTCTCTTCTCAAGGGCAGCTTCGTACACGGCGAGCATCTGGCTCCGCTTGGCGCCGAGGGAATCAAGGGAACCCGATTTTATAAGGGTCTCAAGCTGGCGTTTGTTGATGTCGCGCTCACGCATTCTGGCAACAAAGTCGCTGAAATCCTCAAAGGGACCCTTCGCCTCCCGTTCCTCCACAACGCTTTCGATAAAGCTGATGCCCACATTTTTGAGTGCGGACAGACCGAAGCGGATGTTATCCCCCTCCACATGGAAGCCCGAGTAGCTGTGGTTGATATCGGGGGGAAGCACCGCAATGCCTCGTTTCCTGCCGTCTGCCATATACTCGGCGATCTTTTCGGTGTTTCCGAGGACAGAGGTGAGCAAGGCACTGAGGTATTCCTTCGGATAATGGGTTTTCAGATACGCGGTGCGGAAAGCGAGCACAGCATATGCCGCCGCGTGGCTTTTATTGAAGGCGTAATTGGCGAATGAAACGATGTCCTCAAACAAGGCGGTGGCATCCTCAAGGGATATTCCCTTCTCCTCAGCCCCCTTGAGGAAAGACTCTCTCTCCCCGTCAAGAACGCCCTGTTTTTTCTTTGAGATCGCGCGCCGCACCACATCCGCATGACCGAAGGAATACCCTGCGATCTCGCGGAATATCTGCATGACCTGCTCCTGATAGACGATGCATCCGTAGGTCACGTCCAGTATGGGAGCGAGTGCAGGTGTGCAGTAGTGTATCTTCGACGGGTCGTGGCGCGCTTCGATATACTTCGGGATGGAGTCCATGGGGCCCGGTCGGTAAAGGGCAATGGAGGCGATGATGTCGTCAAGGCTGTGAGGCTTCAGTTGGGTCAGCATCTGCCGTATTCCCTCGGACTCGAGCTGGAAAACGCCGTCGGTCTTGCCTTTGGCGATGGTCTGATAGGTTGCCGCGTCGTCAATGGGTGCCTTTGTGAGATCGAAGTCGGGCTCCCGTTCCTTTATCTGCATTTCCGCATTATGGATGATGGTAAGGTAGCGGAGAGCGAGAAAGTCGAATTTCAGAAGCCCCAGCTCGGCGATGGTATCCATATCGTACTGGGTTACGGTGACACCGCCGTTTGTTGCAACGGGAACATAGGAGGTGACAGGCTCTGCGGTGATAACCACACCTGCCGCATGGGTTGAGGCATGACGGGGCATCCCCTCAAGAGCCCGTGCCGTGTCAATGAGCCGCTTCACCTTTGGATCGGTATCGTAAAGCTCACAAAGCTCGCCGTTCTGCATCGCTTTTTCAAGTGTGATATTCAGCTCCCTCGGGATGAGCCTTGACACCGCATCCACCTCGGGAATGGTCATGCCGAGAGCTCGTCCCACATCCTTTACGGCAGCTCGTGCGGCAAGGGTTCCGAAGGTGATGATCTGTGCCGTATGGTCCTCCCCGTATTTCTGTCTTACATACCCGATCGCCTCGTCCCGTCGGTCGTAGCAGAAGTCGATATCGAAGTCGGGCATACTGACTCTCTCGGGATTGAGGAAGCGCTCGAAAAGAAGGTCGAACTTAATGGAGTCGATGTCGGTGATGCGGATGAGGTAGGCAATGATGCTTCCTGCCCCCGATCCCCTTCCCGGCCCCACGGGGATCCCCTTCTGTTTTGCGTGATTGACGAAATCCCACACGATGAGATAATACTCGCTGTACCCCATTTTGGCAATGACGGCAAGCTCATAATCCATTCGTTCCGTGTACATTTCCCTCGTGTGCTTTTCATCAAAGACGATGTGTCCGTCCGCCACTCGCTTCTCCAGTCCCTCGTAGGCAAGGTGACGCAGGTAATCCGAGGGCGTCATGCCGTTTTCGGGGCGGTATCGGGGGAGTTTGGTCTCGCCGAAGATGAAATCAAATTCACACATCTCGGCGATCTTCACCGTGTTTTCCACCGCACCGTCGCAGTCGGCAAACAGCGCCTTCATCTCCTCCGTGGATTTATAATAGAACTCGTCCGTCTCAAAGCCGATGGGTCTGCCGTCGGTGATGACGTTGTTTGTCTGGACGCACATGAGAATCGCCTGCGTTTCGGCATCTTCTTTATTGAGATAATGGACATCGTTTGTGGCAACCATGGGGATCCCCGTCTTTCGGGAAATGACACGGATGCCCCGGTTCACGATATCGTCGTCGCGAAGGCCGTGATCCTGCACCTCAAGGTAGTAGTTCCCCTCCCCGAAGATAGCGAGCATCTCCTTCGCGTGCGCCTCCGCCTTTTCGTACTCACCTGCAAGGATGGCGCGCGGAATGAACCCGGCAAGGCAGGCGGAAAGGGCGATGAGGCCCTCGGAATGGTGCTTCAGCAGCTCAAGGTCAATACGGGGCTTGGAATAGAAGCCGTCTGTGTAGGCCTTGGAAACGAGGATACAGAGATTGCGGTAGCCCGTCTCGTTCTTGCACAAAAGGACAAGGTGGCAGCTTTTTGCGTCAAGCTCGCGCTCCTTGTCGTACATGGAACGCCTTGCCACATAGACCTCGCAGCCGATGATGGGCTTGACCCCCTCCGCCCTGCACGCCTTGTAGAACGATACAGCACCGTACATGGCACCGTGGTCCGTGATGGCGACTGCGGTATGCCCCATTTCCTTCGCCTTTCGGGGAATATCGGCAATGCGGCACGCCCCGTCAAGGAGACTGTACTCACTGTGAAGATGCAAATGAACAAAATCTGACACGATATTCCCTCCTTTGAATTCTATCTTTTTCCCGAGGAAAACTTTTTGAAAAAAGATTTTCACCAAACCCCTTTCAAAAACTTTTCAACTGATTATTTTTCGTTTTTTTCAATGTAGTATGCGTAAATTTTATCGAGTCGGTGGCGCATACCGGATTTTGAGACAGGGGGATTCAGCATTTTTCCCAGTGCTTCAAGGGGGATTTGCGGATTCCCTCGCTTCAGGAGGGCGGTTTCCTTCAAATTCCTTGGCATGTGGTTGATCTCCCCCGAATCGATGAGAAAATCGATGGCGGTCACATACTTTTCCGATG
>SVSU01000112.1 GCA_015064135.1 Oscillospiraceae bacterium | reverse complement strand
GCTTCCAGAATCCAGTATGCGAAGGTGTTTACGGTTACATGGGGGAACTCCTCAGCCACTCTGTCCGCCACTTTGTTGAGAAAGGTGTAATAGACGGTGGAAAGGTAGTCGTGATCCCCGGGATTTACAAATTGACCGGGGGCATATTCAAAGGGAAGGGTGCACTCGGGGTACTGGGGACAGGTGTCATTATCCTCCATGCCGATGGCAACATTGTCAGCTCCCGAGGTGCGAAGATAGGCAAGAACGCTTTCTGTCAGGCATTCGCGCGTGATGTCACTCCAGAAATTGATCTGGGAATGCTCCTCAAAAGGAATGATGGTGCCGTCGTCCTTTTTGTTCATGTATTCGGTGCATTCGGAGTCATAGAGGGGGCTTGTCGTGATCCAATGCTTCATGTAGTGGTTCACCATAACAGGCTCCTGCCCGATGGCGCGTTCACCTTCCCATGCTCCCTCCATGCCGATGCAGGTGTTGGAGGTGTTCAGCTTGTTTCGGGAATAAAGAATTTCCGAGGGCGGCATTTCGGGTCCGCCAAAACGTCCGCTTGCCACCCATCCTCTGACCTCAAAGGGGGATTTTTCGCGATAGTCCACTTTCAAAACGGTGATGGTGGGCATTTCCTCGTAAACAAGGTCAGTCGCCTCATCTGCACCGATCCAGAGAACACCGAGGTTTTCTTCGATGAAGTCATAGACACCGTTCAGCGCACCGCGAGGGGTTGCACCGAAGATGTAGAGTGCGCCGTTGCTTCTGCGTATGGCAAATCCGTCGGAGCCCCAGCGCTTTTC
Organism: Oscillospiraceae bacterium; assembly: GCA_015064135.1. Classification (GTDB taxonomy): domain Bacteria; phylum Bacillota; class Clostridia; order Oscillospirales; family CAG-272; genus UMGS1696. The sequence continues at coordinate 5,368 of SVSU01000112.1, read as the reverse complement.
TCCCTCCTCAAGGGTGGTGAGCCAACGGATGTCCTCCGGGAAACGTTCGGCAAGAGAAGGATCGCTTTCGAGGGAGGTGATGATAACGGGCAGTGCACCGTCAGCCTTGCCTGTTACAATATCAACAGACGCACCGCTTACCTTTTCGATATGATACCGCAGTTCTTCTGCCGCATAAGCCTCAAGTTGATCTGCATTGGCAGACAGCACGATTTTTGCTGTCCCCATTCCGTTTTCGGTAATGAGGAGGGACGGGGTTTTGACTTCGTCGGTTTCCGAAGTCTCCACGGTTTCCGCCGATATACCCGCTGTATCGGAGGAGGTTTCGTCTGCATACTTATTGCCGCAGGCGGTCAGCAAGGATGCTGAAATCAGCGCGGCTAAAATGAGGGAGAATACTCGTTTCATTACACTTTCTATCCTTATTATGCAAGATTATGTGAGATAATTCTATTATACAGGAAGCGGAAAGAAAACACAATATAGAATTTATGCAAAAACACGAAAAAAAAAGCCTTGTTTTGTGCTGTTTGCCAAATGAAGAAGCGAGGGACTCATGTGAGTCTCTCGCTTCCGGATTATTTGTTTGCAAAGTAGTCCTCGTATACCTCTTTGATACGGCGGATGCGGGTTTTTTCCACATCATTTGCCGCATCCCATGCGTGGCGAAGGGTGGTGAGAATGGGCTCGGCGAGGTTCCAATCTCCCACAAATGTATCCATGTAATAGGAAGCGGGTTCCGGGTCAAAGCACAGACGCACGGATTTCTTTCGTCCCTGGTTCCAGCCCATCTCAAGAAGGCGGTAGTACTCCTGCATATGCTCCGATGCGCCGCCGTAGTATTTGTCGCAGAACTCCACGATAAGTGACGGAATGTCCGCATCGGGGTTCCATGTGAGCTTTCCGTATATCCAGAAGGTAAGTGCGTTCATGTCCCATGCGGAGGAGCCGCCATTGGGGTCTTCGGGAGCGCAGGTGTTATAGCCCTTGCAGTCTGCCAACCCTTCCGGAATGAGCCCCGTGAAATTGCATTTTGCATAGTAGCGCAAATCGCTCTGCAGCTTGCTCCAGATGGCGCGCTCAAACATATGGGAGGGCTTGAAGCACCCGTAGTAATTGTAGAATACAATGTTTGGAGTCAGCTTGCTCCACGCATCAAACTCACGGAGAAGTCGAGCGCTGTGAATATTATCCGTTTCGTAATAATGAGCAGAAAGATCCTCCTCCGTCAGTGGAGCAAAGACCAGATGTACATTGTCCTCCAGAGGACAGAGGGGTGGATTTTCCGTAAAGAAGTAGGCAAAAGTCTGGATGATGGCGCATGGATGGGCTTTTTTTACCTTGCGCGCGATCTTGTTGATAAATGTGAACCAAACCGTTGCGATATAGTCCTCGTCCTCGGGAGCAACGCGTTTGCCGGAGCAATAATCCACACGAATATAGGGCTTGTTTTGGGGATATACAAATTTGCCCGGTGCATACTCAAAGGGCATTGTGTCCTCGGGGAAGCATCTTCCGGGGAGAGAATAATCCTCAATGCCGATGAATACTACATTGTCCTCAGATGTATCAAGCTGTTTGATAAGACTTGCGGCAACAGCATCCACGGTGCGGTCGCTGAAAAAATTTACCTGTTCGCAGTCCTCCCATGACAGGCGATTGCCCTCGTCATCTGTGTTTCTGTATTCATCGCAGTCGGGGTCATAAACAGGACTGTTTTGGACAAGGCTTTTCAGGTTATGCGTCACAGCCTGCCGCTTCATGCCGAGACGGACGGCGTATTTTACGGGATCATCCTCTTTTGTGACGGAGGATGAGGGGATAGGCAGGGACATGGCGTTCAGTTTGTTCCGCATGATCATAAGCTCTGAACGATAGTCTCTGTTGTTGGCGCAAAGATGCCAGCCGCGCACTTCAAAGGGGGACTTTTCGCGGTAATTGTCGTGAATCACGGCAATGGTGGGCATTTTCTCATAAACCGTGCCATGCTCCACATCTGTGCGAAGCCAGAGAACGCCGAGATTCTTTTCAATAAAATCGTAAACACCGTTGATAGCACCGCGTGGGGTGGTACCGAAGATGTATATCGCTTCACCCACAGTGCGGATGGCAAATCCGTCGGAGCACCAGCGCTTTCCGGAGTCGTCCCAAAGGGTTGTGAGCCACTTGACATCCTCGGAGAACAGCTGATTCAGTTGAGACAGGCTGTCGGGGGTGCCGATGATGATGGAGATGCCCTCTGCCTTGCCGTTGACCGTGGGAAGGGCTGCACCGCTGACTTTTTTGACGTGGTAATGGAGTTCTTCCGCGGCATACCGTTCCAATTCACTTGCCGTGGGGGAAAGGACGATGGAGGCGGCAGGGAAACCGTTTTGTGTGATGTTCAGCATTTTCTGTCTCCTTGTTATTCTGCGAAATAGTTTTCGTAAACTTCCTTGATGCGTCGGATGCGCTCCTTTTCCACATCGTCTGCGGCATCCCACGCATTTTGGAGGGCGGCGATCATCTCGTCCTCCAGATCGGGAAGATAGACAAAATTGTCCATGTAGAGGTACAGCTCCTTCGGGGAGACACTCCACATGAAATAGTCGTTTTTGCCCTCTGTCCACCCTTTTTCGAGAAGACGGTAATACTCCAGCATATGGGGTGAGGCTTCGCCGTAGCACTTGTCGCAGAATTCTTTGATCAAGGCGTCCACATCCTCCTCGGGATTCCAGCTCAGCTTGTGGTAGAGCCAGAAGGTAAGGGAATTCATCCCCCACACATTGCTGCTGCCTCCGTGATCGTCTGGAGAGAATCCTCGTATCACGTCCTTGCAGTCGGCATCCCCTTCGGGAAGGACTCCTGTGATCCCCATTGCCGCATAGTAACGGAGGTCTCCCTGAATCTTTCTCCAGATGGGACGTTCATAAGAGTTGGCAGGCCAGTAGCAGCCGTAATAATTGTATATGACAAGATTGGGTGTGATGCTTCTCCATGCGGAAAGGTCATTGACCAGCCTTGCATTATGGATATTGTCAGGATCGTCGATGGGTGCGGAAAGGTCTTCGCAATAGATGGGGGCAAACACGACACGGATATTGTCTTCAACGTCGCACGCAGGAGCCGCTTGGGTAAAGAAGTAAGCAAAGGTGTCGATTGTGGCATCGGGACACTCTGCCTTTACAAGCCGTGCCACCTTGTTGAGAAAGGTGAAGAAAACGGTGGAGGCGTAGTTGGGGTCGTCGGGATTCACAAACTGACCGGGTGCGTATTCAAAGGGAAGTGTATCGTTGGGAGCAACCCTCCCTGTGCCGTCGTAGTCCTCGATTCCCGCAGGGTACGCTTTTGTATTTCCTGCTTTGAAAATGGAGATCAGACCTGCAGCAATGGCCTCAGCCGCTTTGTCGCTGTAGAAATTGATCTGCACGGATTCTTCCACGGGAAGGGGATTCCCCTCATCGTCCGTATTCCAATATTCGGTGCAGTTGGGGTCATAGATGGGACTACTCAAAACGAGATTCTTGACATTATGGTTAGCACCGGCCTGAACCATACCGTTACGAACTGCCGTTTGCGCGGTGCTGTTCCCTGCCGGCAGTAAACCGACTGAGTTCAGCTTGTTTCGCATGGTTACAAGCTCAGATTCACCACTTCCGTTATTGGCGCAGAGATTCCATCCCCTTACCTCAAAGGGAGATTTTTCTCTGTAATCGGTTTTTTGAACGGTAACGGTGGGCATTTCATCGTAAACGAGACCGATCTCCTCATCGGCACGGATCCACAGAACACCCAGATTTTCTTCGATAAAGTCATAGACGCCGTTCAGTGCACCCTTTCCCGTTGCGCCGAAAATATAAACCTTTCCCTCATGGGAACGAATGGCGAACCCGTCACTCCCCCACCGTTCATTGGAGCCCGCTTCGCCGAGATCACGGAGCCAGTTGAGGTCCTCGGGGAACAGGGTTTCAAGCTCGGGCAGGCTCTCGGGGGTACATATAATAATGGGAAGACTGTTTTCCCGTACTGTATTTGTCACCGAAATTTCAGCGCCGCTTACCTTTTGAATGTGATAACGGAGTTCCTCTGCCGCGTATTTTTCAAGCACACCTGCACCCTCTGCCACGACAATATGTGCCAATGCCGTGCCGTTTTCCGTGACAAGGGTGGTGTCATAGGACGAGGCAGGGGCATTGGTTTCATCAGGAACTGTTTCGGGTGCTTTGGTTTCAACAACATCGATACTGCTCTTAGTTTCATCGGTGGTGGTATCACCATTTCCGCACGAAACAACCGAGGCCGCAAGAAGCAGTGCAGCCAAAATGAGCGATAGAATTCTGTTCATGGGCAAAACCCTTTCTGTTTTTTCGTTGGATTCATTATATACGAAAAGAAAGTTTCTTTCAATCGTATAGGTGCATAAAAAATTTGCCTAATTTTTGTTCAAAAAAATAAAACGAGGCGAGTCTGACGGAGGCTGCCTCGTTTTGAGTGATTGATTAACCCGGTTCGCCCGCTTTCCAGCGACGCTCTACTTCCTCATAAACCGAGTCGGGAACGGGATCTCCGCCGCGGAGATAGTTTGTTACCCACTGATCGCCTGCCGAGGTGGGGAAGGTACAGAAGGTGTCGTTGCGGTAAGCGTCACGTTCCGCTTTGTTGCGCAGATTGGGAATATCCACGGAGCAGTTTCCGTTGACGATGGAGCGATACGCAAGAATACCGGGGATGCACATATCAACCGCTTCATAGACGCCGATGGAGCGTTCCTTTGCTTCTTCATTGCCGAGAATGGACTGAATGAAGTAGTGTGTGGTGTAGAAGTCGCCGCCGCCGTGACCTGTTGCTTCTCCTGCCGCAATGACGTGGGGGGGCGCATATGTGGTGGTCTCTCCCTTGCAGTTTCCGAGGTCGCCTTCGATGTAAGCGGTAAGCTGACCGCCGCCGATGTCGCGAAGGGTACCGCGGTCGCCGTTGAGCTGATAGTTTCCGGGGAAATGCTGCTTGAGGTGTCCGTGGATGCTCTTGACGATGGCGCCGTTTTCAAGCGTTACCATTTCAAGACCTGCACAGCCGGCGGTGTAGCCGAGGTTCCGCATGAAGGGCATATTCAGTGTTTCAAGTCCGATAACCTTCACGGGACGAAGCCCTGTCATCTTCAGAATGGGACCGAGGGAGTGTGTATTGTAGAAAGTAGAATAGCCGATGTTTCTCCAATGGTTGCGCTCACCGTAGGTGATCTGAGGCCAGATGGAGGAGCAGTCGTGGATGTACTCTCCCTCTGCATACATGAGCTCGCCGATGTCGCCTCTCTTGTATCTTTCTCGCATTTCCCAGCGAACAGGGGTGTAGCAGTAGTTTTCCGCATAAGCGTAGATTTTGCCTGTGC
>SVSU01000111.1 GCA_015064135.1 Oscillospiraceae bacterium | reverse complement strand
TTCGCTCTCGTGCTTGCGGTAGCGGAATTTGGAGATTCCCGCGCTTTCCTCGAAAACACCGCGGCGCTCCTCGCTCTTTTTGGAGATGATCTCCGCAATGCGCCCCTGTCCGATAATAGAGTAGCCTTCCCGTCCGATACCCGTGTTCATGAACATTTCGTAGATATCCTTCAGGCGCACTTTTTTCTTATTGATGAAATACTCGCTCTCACCGCTTCGGTAATACCGTCTTGTTACGGTCACTTCATCGTATGTGGTGTTCAAAACCTTGGGCTCGGTGCTGTCGTCGAAGGTGACGGAGACCTCCGCAAAGCTCATGGGCTTTTTCCCGTCGGCGCCGGCAAAGATAACATCCTCCATTTTGGCGCCTCGGATATTCTTTGAGGAAAGCTCGCCGAGAACCCAGCGCATGGCATCTGTCATGTTTGACTTGCCGCTTCCGTTCGGGCCAACGATGACCGTCGTGCCGCTGTTGAATTTCAGCACCGTTTTATCGGGAAATGATTTAAAGCCGTGAAGCTCAAGTGATTTTAAGTACAACGGTCATACCTCCGTCCTGTATCTCAACGTTATTTTATATCCAATAGTATATTATACCTGATTAAATCGGAGTTTTCAATAAATCTTGGGGATTTTACCCCGTATTTCTCAATTATTTTCTGTTTGTTCACCCGTTTTTGCCCCACAGCCATGGAAATATCGCCTGTCGGGACATAAAAAACGGGGGTACATCCGCGAATATCCGCCGTAACACGATCAAGAGCCGCGCACATTCGTCGGTAATACAGTTCAGCCCCCACAAGCTCACCCATGGCAGGATGATTCGGCCCTGCGTAATACTCCTTTGAGTGAAGATTCTCCGACTCGCACAGCCCCACTCTGAGGCACCTGACACCGTGGCTGAGAAAAACCTCAAGCACGGCGGCACTTCTCTCCACCGCCTCGGCAAGGTTCAGGGGAACGTATTCCCCACGGACGGTCATGGCATGGAGGGCGGTGCCCTTGAAAACAACGGTGGGATAGATTCTGCAGCCCGACGCACCGAGGGACGAGATCCTCTCCGCACATTCGGTCTCGGTGGTCACGTCCGCCCCCGGCAGTCCCACCATCATCTGCCCCACAAAGGGGATTCCCCTTTCTCTGAGCAGGCGGCAGGCGGTTTCCGCAGTTTTGGCGGTGTGACCTCTCCTGCACCGCCCGAGAACGGCATCGGAAAAGCTCTGGATCCCGAGTTCCACCTCGGATATGGTGTACTTTTGAAGAACATCAAGAATTTCATCGTTTATATAGTCGGGTCGGGTGGACATTCTTATCCCCGAAACCTGTCCGCGCTTCACATATTCCTCTGCGGTGTCGAGGCAGAAAAGCATGGTATCTCTGTCGATTCCCGTAAAGGAGCCGCCGAAAAATGCAATCTCCGCCGTAACCTTATCTGAGTCAACGGATGAGAGAACCGTATCGATTTCGGAAACGATGCCCTCCCGCCGAAAAGAAGAAGCGCCCGAAATTGCGTGCTGATTGCAGAACACACAAGTATTCGGGCATCCCAGATGAGGGATAAAAACGGGAATATTGATATGCCGCTTTTTCATATCAGTTTTCGCCGAACAGAACCAATGCTTCCTTTGCGGCAAGCTGCTCCGCCTCTCTCTTGGAGCCTGCGCTGCCGTGACCGATCACATTGCTGTTCAGTCTTGCTTCCACTTCAAATATCTTCTTATGGTCGGGGCCGCTTTCCTTTATCAGCACATATTCCAGCTTTTCGCCCTCCACCTGCTGAACGATCTGCTGAAGGGTGGTCTTGTAGTCAACGAACACACCCGAGCGCTTGATCTCGTCGATCTCATCCGTGATAAACGGAAGAAGAAAGGCGGCAACGGGCTCGAAGGACTCACCGGAATCCAGATATACGGCGGCAAGGAGTGCTTCAAAGGCATCGGCAAGGATGGAAGCGCGCCTTCTTCCGTTGTTCATCGCCTCGCCGTGACCGAGACGGATGTATTCGCCGAGCCCGATATCAAGGGCAAATTTGGAAAGTGCCTTTTCGCACACCACGGAGGCTCTTATTTTCGTGAGATCCCCCTCCTGCTTGTTTTTGTAGTGCTCAAAGAGGTAGGAGCTGACGATAATGGAGAGAACGGAGTCCCCGAGGAACTCAAGGCGCTCGTTGCATTCGACCTTCGCTCCCTTTGATTTGCTTTCGTTTGAGAAGGAGGAGTGAGTCAACGCCTCCCCGAGAATTTCTTTGTTATTGAATGTGTAACCGATCCTCTCTTCAAGGAATCGGGAGTCTTTTTCACTGCTGTTCATCATTTTCCTCGGCTTTCACTGCTCTTTTATCGTAAACTGCCATGGCTTCGCCGATCTGGTCGATGACACCCGTTCTGACGAATGCCTCCGCCTGACGGACAGCATTGCAGATCGCTCTCGCATCGGAGCTTCCGTGTGCCTTTATCACGGGCTTTTTCAAGCCGAGAAGAGGGGCGCCGCCGTATTCGGATGCATCAAAATCGCTTTTCAGCTGCTTGAGCTGATCCTTCATCATCAGATACGCCATTTTTGTGAGGGTGTTTTTGGTGTACATGGACTTCAGGGTACCGAGAAGGAATTTTGCCATGCCTTCCACCAGCTTCAGCGTGATATTTCCCGTAAAACCGTCGGTGACAAGGACATCGCAGGGGCCGAAGGGGATCTCCCGTGACTCCACGTTGCCGGCAAAGGAAATGTTCTCGAGGGCTTTCAGCTTTTGATACGCATCGATCTGCACCTGAGTGCCCTTTGCCTCCTCTGTGCCGTTATTGAGAAGTCCGACGGCAGGACTTTCGATATGGTGGACGTTTTTCATGTAAATGGAGCCCATGATCGCCCACTGCTCCAGGTATTCCGCCGTCACATTGGTGTTCGCGCCGCAGTCCATCATGAGAACGGGACGGGCAAAGGGCAGAAGGGTGGCAATACCCGAGCGATGAACCCCCTTCACGGGCCGCACGAGGAGGGATGAGCCTGCATGGAGCGCACCCGTATTGCCGGCTGACACCATTGCATCCGCATCATCTGTCTTGAGCATACGGAGCCCGACCCCCATGGAACTTTCCTTTTTTGCACGGACAACGGAAATGGGGTCATCCTCCATGGTGACGACAACATCCGTATGTACGATATCTATCTTTGTGCTTACAGCATCGTTTTCTTTTAAAATCTTTTCAACAACAGGCTGATTTCCCACAAGGATCAGCTTGGATTCGTATATTTTTGAGGCTTCGGCAGCACCCTTCACGATCTCCGAAGGAGCGTGGTCGCCGCCCATTGCATCGATAATTATGTTCATTTGTGCCTCCGTGTCAAAGTTGTTTCAATTCTTCCGCAACCGCATCTGCCGCCGCAAGGGCTCGGTTTGCATATGCTTCGTTTCTGAATTTCTTTCCGCCCTTCACCTTTTGCTCAAGGGGAGGAATAATGCCGAAATTGGCGTTCATGGGCTGGAAGGTCATTTTCTCGCCGTGAGAAACGTACCACGCCATAGCCCCCGTCATGGTCTCCTCGGGGAAAATATAGGGCTCCTTCCCTGCCGCGCGAAGGTACGCATTCACACCTGCCACAAATCCCGACGCCGCGGACTCGATATACCCCTCAACACCCGTCATCTGACCGGCGAAGAAGATATTCTTGTTTTCGCGGAAGGAATAATCGTTATCGAGAAGGTCGGGGGAACAGAGGAAGGTGTTTCGGTGCATGACGCCGTATCGCAGAAACTCCGCGTTCTCAAGTCCGGGGATCATGCGGAAAACGCGCCGCTGTTCGGGGAAGGTAAGATGGGTCTGGAAGCCCACCAGATTGTACATTGTACCCGATTCGTTTTCTTTCCGAAGCTGAACGATGGCGTAATACTCCTCCCCTGTTTTGGGATTTTTTATGCCGACAGGCTTCATGGGACCGAAGCGGAGGGTGTCCTCCCCTCGTCTCGCCATGACCTCAACGGGCATACATCCCTCGAACACTTTCAGCTTATCCCCTGCCTCAAACTCGTGGAGTTTTGCTTCCTCCGCGGTAATAAGTGCATGATAAAACGCCTTATACTCCGCCTCGGTCATGGGGCAGTTGATGTAGTCGGGGTCTCCCTTGTCGTATCTTGTGGCAAAAAATGCCTTTGTCATGTCAACAGATTCCGCATCAACAATGGGCGCTGCCGCATCGAAAAAGTACAGCTTTCGTCCCCCGATCAGCCGGGCTATGGTTTCGGCAAGTGCATCGGAGGTGAGGGGGCCTGTTGCCACAACGGTGATCTCCTCTGCGGGAATCTCCGTCATCTCCTCCTCGATCACCTCGATATTGGGATGGGAGCGAATTTTGTCCGTAATATACTCGGAGAAAAGCACTCTGTCAACGGCAACGGCACCGCCTGCCGCCACCTTTGTTTTACCGCAGGCCTCCATAATAAGGGATCCCATACGGCGAAGCTCCTCTTTAAGAAGTCCTGCCGCGTTTGTCACATCCGCCGAGCGAAGAGAATTGGAGCAGACAAGTTCCGCAAAAGTGTCTGCATGGTGTGCCGGGGACTTTTTCTTCGGCTTCATCTCATAAAGCTTCACATGAGCGCCGTGCTCTGCTGCCTGCCATGCCGCCTCACTTCCGGCAAGACCTGCGCCGAAAACATTGATATGCTCCATTTTCCTCTCCTTTGTCATGTATATGCACTGCGATATCGTTTTTTCCGTTATTCTTCGATGTTATCTCCGTTTTTTGTCTGCTCGGGGGCATCTGCCTTATAATCACAGCCGTCCTTCTTGCAGACTACGATATTCTTGCTCTTTTTTCTGAACAGCATGGAGCCGCACTTGGGGCAGTTCTCGTTTGTGGGCAGATCCCATGAGGAGAACTTGCACTCGGGGTACTTCTCGCAGCTGTAAAAAACAGTTTTGTTCTTGCCGTATTTTGTAACGATCTCACCGCCGCAGTCGGGGCACTTTACGCCCAGATTCTTGATCTTCTGCTTGGTGAACTTGCATTCGGGATACCTTGAGCAGGCATAAAAGCTGCCGTAGCGTCCGTGGCGAAGGATCATATCCGCACCGCACTCCTCGCACTTCATGGGAGCGATCTCCGTCTTCTTCTCAACAAGGCCTTCATTGCTTCGTGTAAGAGGCTTGGTGTTCTTGCAGGTGGGGTAATTGGGGCAGGCGGCGAATTTTCCGAACCGACCGTTCTTCACGATCATGCGGCTGCCGCAGAATTCGCAGATAATGTCCGTCTCCTCAACGGGAACCTCGATGTCATCCTTTGAAACGGTTGCCATTGCGGTGTCAAGCTCTTTGCTGAAGCCCTCATAGAACTGTGCCAGAACGCCCGTCAGCGTGGTATCGCCCTTTTCGATCTCGTCAAGGCTGTCCTCCATGGACGCTGTGAATTTGTAATCCACGATATCCGGGAACTGCTCGCACATGATCTTTGTCGTCACCTCGCCGATGGGGGTGGGAACAAGGGATTTGCCTTCGCGTTTTACATAGCCTCTCGAAATGATGAGGGTGATGATGGGAGTGATGGTGCTGGGACGTCCGATGCCGCGCTCCTCAAGGAATTTGATGAGGGATGCCTCGGTATAGCGTGCCGGAGGCTCGGTGAAATGCTGGAGAGGGGTGATCTCCCGTGTGGTCAGCTTTTCGCCTTCCTCGATCTGGGGCAGACGGCTGTTTTTCTCGTCATCCTTTGCAGGATCGTCGGTGCTCTCCTCATAAACCGCCATATATCCGGGGAATTTCACCGTATATCCGCTGGCACGGAAGAGATATTCTCCGCATCTGATATCGGTCTGAACGGTGGAAAGCTCGGCGGATGCCATCTGGCTGGAGATAAAGCGGTCCCAGATCAGCTTGTAGAGACGATACTGATCGGAGGTGAGGAATTTCTTGATAACTGCGGGCTCAAGCATACTTCCCGAGGGACGGATGGCTTCGTGTGCGTCCTGAGCGTTCGCCTTTGTCTTATAGACTCTCGGTGTTTCGGGATAATACTTGTCACCGAACTTTGCTGTGATGTACTCCCGTGCGGCATTTCTTGCTTCATCGGCAATGCGGAGAGAGTCGGTACGCATATAGGTAATGAGACCCTGTGTGCCGCCGAATTCGGAGCCCAGATTTACACCTTCATAAAGCTCCTGCGCCACTTTCATGGTACGCTGGGACTGGAAGTTCAGCTTACGGGACG
>SVSU01000110.1 GCA_015064135.1 Oscillospiraceae bacterium | reverse complement strand
CTCTTACTAAAATAAACAGAGAAAGGCATTTTTAACAGCCTGTACTTTAAGTTACGCCTACACCCCTAATCGCGACCGCGCCAATGAAAAAGAAGTGCTCTGCACCCAGCCTCATTTGGCAGCTTCTCCAACAATCAAAGCTGCACATCCCCCGGCAGGGTTGAGTACTTAGAGAAGGGGTGCAACCCCTTTTCTAAGTGGACTTTTCTTTTTGGCCCAGCTGAGCGAAGCTCAGCGTCGCCTTTATTCTTTTGTCCACGCAAAAGAAAAAGGTTGGAAGCGCTGTTTGTTCGCTATATCACTGTAATATAAAGAAACGATATAGCAAACTAAAGCCCCACGTTCGCTATATCCCTGTAACCCCTAACAAGCAACATCCCCCTACCCCAGCCACCGCTTCAGATACGCCAAATAATTCCCCCCGGCAATCCGCCGCACCAACGACTCCGAATAATTCTCCCTCAGCATCAGCTCAATGAGCCTGTCGTGGATGGACTCCCCCTCCGACAGAGGTGAGGGGTATACCCCACCTATCCCATCTATGTCACAGCCAAAGCCCATGTGCTCCTCCCCACCGAGGGAGAGCCCGTGGTCAAGATGGCGGAATAACCCCTCCGCCGTCCGACCCACCTCATCCTCCGAGATAAACTTTACGCAGAGATTCAGCCCCACCATGCCGCCGCTTTTGAACAAAGCCACAGCCATCTCGTCCGTGAGATTCCTCGAATGGGGACATACCGCGCGGAAATTGCTGTGTGTGGCGAGAGGGGGCTTTTCCGCAAGCTCCATGAGGTCCCAAAATGTCCTGTCCGAGCCGTGGGACACATCGAAGATCATGCCGAGACCGTTCCCCTCCTCCACCATCTCCCTGCCGAGCGCCGTCAGCCCCGTGTCAGCCTCACCCTCGGCGATACGGTTGCTCATCGCCAGATCATTGCTCAGCCATGTCAGCCCCACAACGCGGATCCCCATATCGTAGCACTGGCGGAGAATCGCCCTGTCCCCCATGAGCCCCGTTCCGCTTTCAAGGGTCAGAAGCGCCCCGTGCTTTCCCTCCGCAAACGCCCTCTCGATTCCGCTGTACGACGTCACGGGAACAATACGCTCCCCCTCCTCCTCCATGGCAAGGCGAAAACGGGCAATGTATCGGTGTATCAGCGCGTTCGCCTCGGGGGGTGTCACCCCTTCATCGCCGCAGAACAGGGCGACAAACTGAAGCTGTGGGTGCCTCCTGCTGAAATTGTACGGGTTCACAATGCCGAAAACACCGGCCTCGGCTTTCTCTATGCTGTCGCAGTGCGAGTCAACAATGTACATGGTCCACTCCCCCCGAAAAACTCTTTTTTTACTTCCATTATACGCTCATCCCGAAAATCCGTCAAGCGGACTCAGGATAAAATTCGCAAATTCCTCCTTTGCTCTTGATTTGTTAATCAAAAATGTTGTATAATAATGTAATATCAAAAAATGGCTCGAAGAAAGGATGTGCACCCCATGGAGAGAGTCAGCAAAATCAACTATTACCTGGATATCGCCGAGACCGTTTCCGAGCGCAGTACCTGTCTCCGCAAGCGTTACGGCGCCATCATCGTAAAGAACGACACCATCATCTCAACAGGCTACAACGGCGCGCCGAGAGGCAGAAAAAACTGCACCGATATCGGCTCCTGCACAAGAGAGAATCTGGGAATCCCACGAGGCGAGCGCTACGAGCTCTGCCGTTCCATCCACAGCGAGGCAAACGCCATCATCGCCGCCTCCCGTGAGAATATGCTGGGCGCCACACTGTATATGTGCTGCACTGACCCCCGTGACGGCTCCGTTGTGGGGGGAATCAACTCCTGCATGATGTGCAAGCGGCTCATCATCAACGCAGGCATCTCCACCGTCATCATCCGCGAGGACAAGTTCAACTACACCGTCATCGACGTGAACGACTGGATCGAAAACGACGACAGCCTCTCGGGCGAATTCGGCTATTGAGGCAACCCTATCTTGAACATTTCGGAGAACCGTATGAAATATAAGGCAAAAATCCTCCTCACCGCCGCAGTCATGCTCCTTTCCCTTTCGGCAAGCGCCTGCTCCGCCCCCCTCATGAAGCTGACCTACACGGACGACCGCTTCATCTCAAAAAAGGAGGGGCTCACCTACAACTACACCTCCCTCTCCTACGAGCCCGTCTCCGTGGGGGATGCCTATGCCTCCTGCGCCGAGCCCCGTCTCACCCTTTACGAGATTCCCGGTCTCGACCCCGAGAAATGGCTGACGGAGGAGTATTCGGGCGCTGCCACCACTGTCCTTTACAGCGATTCCATCACCCTTCCCACCCTCGGCGAGCTTGACCCCGGGAAAATGTTCGTGTGCCTCACGGGAGACCGTGTGTTCAGCATTGCCACAGTGGAGGATGAGGCAACCATCGACAGCATCATCGCGGCATTTGAGACGGGGGAGGAGACCGATTGGCCCCTCCTCACCCCCACCCTCACATACAGCCTGAAATTTCTCTCGGAGAAAAACCTGCCCCACATCTACTTCAGCCTGGTTTACGGCGAGTTTCCCGAGGGCAGCTTCCTCTACGACAGAGCAGCGGACAGATGCGTTGAGGTGGGCTCCCTCATCAGCGATATTGTCGCATAAGGAGGGGCGAGTATGAGTGAATGTACCCTCCGCGCCGCCCCCGAGACCGAAAAAAAGACCCCTCGCCGCGAAAAAAAGACCATCCTTTTCGTCTGCACGGGAAACACCTGCCGTTCTCCCATGGCAGAGGCTCTTTTCAACGCACTTTTTGCCGAAGGTGACACCCGAGCCGCATCAGCCGGGCTTTATGCCGACGGATCTCCCATTTCCGAAAATGCCGCAGAGGCACTCATCCGCCGCGGTATCCCATCGACGGGGGAGAACGACTACCTCGCCCACATCTCCGTCCCCGTTACGGAGGAGGCGGTGGCTGAGGCGGAGCTGGTTATCGGAATGACGAGCCGTCACGCCATGGACCTGCTCTGCCGCTTTCCCGCCCACGCTTCAAAGATATGCGTCATGCCCGAGGATATCCCCGACCCCTTCGGCGGTGACCTTGCAGTATATGAAGCCTGCCTTTGTGAGATAGAAAAGGCACTTGAAGCTGTCAATCAACAAAGAATTGGTGAATAAATTACAAATATGAGTTTTGATTCTGCCGCAGGTGAGGTTTTCGTAAGAAAAGCCCTTACCTCCGATATAGACGCCATCTATGCCATCGAGCTGGCATCCTTTTCCGACCCATGGTCAAAGTATTTTTTTAACCATTCCATGGCACAGGACACAGAGATCGTTTTTGCCGCCGTCTCCTCGGACAGGATCGTGGGTTACGGATGCCTCTCCGTCCTGCCCCCCGAGGGGGAGATACTCAACATCGCGGTCAGCCCCGAGGAGAGGGGACGGGGTGTGGGTCAGCTCCTGCTCACAGCCATGCTGAACCATGCCGCAGGGGAAGGCGTTGACACCGTTTTCCTTGAGGTGCGCGAATCCAACACCGCCGCCCGTTCCCTATACGAAAAAAACGGCTTTTCACCCATCGGCATCCGCAAAAACTACTACATCAAACCCACGGAGGATGCCGTTGTGATGCGGAAATCCCCCCTCCTCGCCGACGCAGGGTGCATTTTTGAAGAACGGAGTTAATCATGTATATTTTTGCCATCGAATCCTCCTGTGATGACACAGCCGCTGCGGTCATCCATGTGGATATGTGCCACAGGATAAACGTACTGTCGAGCATTGTTTCCTCACAGATCGAGACACACGCCCTCTACGGCGGAGTGGTCCCCGAGATCGCCAGCCGCGCCCACTGTGAAGCCATCTCCCATGTGGCAAGGGAAGCCATACAGACGGCAGGCATCACTCTTTCCGACATCGGTGCCGTTGCCGTGACCTTCGCGCCGGGGCTCATCGGCTCCCTTCTTGTGGGGGTCAGCTTTGCCAAATCCCTTGCCGCCGTTCTTGATGTGCCCCTCATTCCCGTGAACCACATTGAAGCTCATGTGGCGGCGAGTTATGCCGAAAACCCCAATCTGGAGCCCCCCTATCTCGCCCTTGTGGTGTCGGGCGGTCACACCTCACTTTACGATGTGTCCGACCATATCACCTTCACGGAAATCGGCGGTACCACGGACGACGCGGCAGGAGAGGCCTTCGACAAGGTGGGCAGAGTTATGGGTATGCCCTACCCCGGGGGCGCCGCCATGGATAAGCTCGCCGCTGTGGGCTTTCTCACATGGGACCCGTCGAAAAAGGACGCCCTTCACTTCCCCTCCCCGGCCAAAAATGACGACAGCCTGAACCTCTCCTTCAGCGGAATCAAGACGGCTGCCATCAACCATATCCACACCACAAGACAGCGGCTGAAGCTTGAGGACGACGCCCCCCTGCCCGACGAGATCCGCGCCGAGATCGCCGCCGCCTTCACCCACGCGGTCTGCACAGGCATCGCGAAAAAGCTGGATCTGGCGCTGAAGGGGCATAAATACACTTCCCTTGTTATGGCAGGCGGTGTGGCGGCAAACTCTCATCTGCGACGTCATGTTTCGGAGGTGTGCGAGGGAAACGGAGTGGAATTTGTGGTTCCCTCCCCAAAGCTATGCGGAGACAATGCCGTAATGACGGCAGCGCAGGGGTATCACATGGTCCGCTACGGGCTGACTGCCGACTCCACCCTGAACGCCTTCGCCTCCGATGAGGGCGCTGAGGAATACCTTACCGCATTGAAAAAATTATGGAGATAACAGGACATTATCCAAATGAAGATCATACCTTGCTATAAAAATTCCATCATCAATCTCCCGGGTGAGACGGTGCTTCCGCGGCTTTCCACAGCATCCCGTGAGGAGCTTGCCGTCCTCATCGCCGTAACATCCGCCCCCGAGTTTGATGTCTCTGCCCTTGCCATGAAGCTGAACATCACGGAGGCTACCCTCCTTCAGGCAATCAGCACATGGACGCGGTGCGGCGCCATTTCCGTGGCGGAATCAAAGGAGACGGCACGAACGGAGGCGGAGGAATCCGTCCCCACCGAAAGGGAGGCGGACGGCGGAAAAACTCCCAACGTCACCCGTGTCACCGCCCTTCGCTCCACCACCCTTCCCCATTATTCCACGGAGGAGACCGCCCGTTATCTGGAGGAAAATCCCTCCTTCGCCTCCCTTCTCGACTCCTGCCAGATGATACTGGGCAAGGTGTTCAACACGGCGGAGGCCACCATCATCATCGGCATGGCGGATCACCTCTCACTCTCCCACGAATACATCATGCTTCTCTTTGCCCACGCGAAAAACATGGGCAAGGACAGCGTCAGATACATAGAAAAAATGGCACTTTCCCTTTTCGACAAGGGGGTTCTCACCTATGCGGAGCTCATTGAAGAGGTAGGCGCCAGGGAAGCCGCCATGAGCATGGAATCCTTTGTAAGAAAGCTATTCGGCCTTGGCAGACGTGCCCTTATCGAATCGGAGAAGGTCATGATCGACCGTTGGACCAACGAATACAAAATGGACCGCGACATGATCCGCCGCGCATACGAAATAACCGTTGCAAAAACCACGGAGCCCTCCTTCCCCTACATGAATGCCGTTATCGAAAACTGGCACAAGGCAGGTTACAGCACCATTGAACAGGTGACCGCCGCCGAGGAAGCATACCGCCGCGACAAGGAAGCAAAGGCTGAGCACACCGGCAGCTTCGACACGGACGAATTCTTTGAAGCGGCACTGAAGAGATCCTTTGAGGGGCTCGTAAAGTGACACGGACTCAAAAAAATGAACCAACGAAAGGAGTGAACCTATGCCGCGCAGAGACAATATGCAAAAGGCAAAGGAAATTGTCGCACGACGCAGAACGGAAAGCATAAACCTGCAGGACGCTCACACAAAGGAAGCGGAGGCGGCGATCCCCGGAATGCGCGAGATCACAGACAGCCTTGCAAAGACGGGACTGAAGATCCTCGGCGAAGCCATGGCGCACACCCTTAATGAGGAGCGTCTTGCCGCCATCCGAGGGGAATATGAGGAGCTGGCACAGAAAAAAAGGAGCCTTCTCCTTGCCTTCGGCTATCCCGAGGATTATATGGACATCCGCTACCACTGTCCCCTCTGCTCCGACACGGGATATGTGGGCATCGATATGTGCCGCTGTCTGAAACGGGAGCTGGTTCTCGCCGCCTTTGAGGCATCGGGGCTTTCCTACCTCATCAAAAACCAGAGCTTTGACACCTTCTCCCTTGAATATTACGAGGGTGAGGACAAGGCGCTGATTGAAAGCTATGTGAACACCCTGAAGGAATTTGCGGCGAACTTCAAGCCGAAAAACGGGGAGAGCTGGTTCTTCCTCGGGCCGACGGGGCTCGGCAAAACCCATCTTTCCACCGCAGTTGCCGTTGAGCTTATCAAAAAAGGGTACGATGTGGTCTACGAATCCGCGCAGCAGATCATGACCGACTACGAAACGGTGCGCTTCTCCTCGGGCTACACGGCAGACCGCGATATGCCCGACCTTGTGCGCTACACGGAGGCGGATCTGCTCATCATAGA
>SVSU01000109.1 GCA_015064135.1 Oscillospiraceae bacterium | reverse complement strand
ATCTCACCGAGGGGATGGTGCTGACGGGTACGGTCCGCAACGTTATCGACTTCGGCGCATTTGTGGATATCGGTGTGCATCAGGACGGCTTGGTCCATATTTCTCAGATTTCCGACAAGTTTATCAAGCATCCCTCCGAGGTTCTTGCTGTAGGCGATGTTGTAAAGGTTACCGTATTGTCTGTAGATTTACGTAAGAAACGCATTGCACTTACCATGAAGGGGATGAGTTGAAATCAATTTTTAATAATATTAAAAACCGAGGATGTCAAAAAGAGTGATTATGCCCGGGTTTTGTATAATGGTGTGCATAATGCACAAATAAAGAAACTAAATTTCGGTAAAAAAAACTCTTTAAAAATGATGAAAAAATTGATATAATATAGCAAGACGTATTATGATCGCTCCGTGTCGGCATGATACGGGCGCGTACATTAAAAAATAAAAAATACAGAACCATATCCATAGGAGGATTGATCATGGCAAGCCTTTCTCTCAAGCACATTTATAAGAAGTATCCCGGCGGTGTTACCGCTGTAAGCGATTTCTGTCTTGAAATCAAGGATAAGGAATTCCTTATCCTCGTTGGTCCTTCCGGTTGCGGTAAGACCACTACTCTTCGTATGATCGCAGGTCTCGAAGAAATTTCCGAAGGTGAATTGTTCATCGGCGACAGACTGGTAAACGACGTTGCTCCTAAGGACCGTGACATCGCGATGGTATTCCAGAACTACGCTCTGTATCCCCATATGTCCGTGTTCGACAACATGGCATTCGGTCTGAAGCTCCGCAAGACTCCCAAGGAAGAGATCAAGCGCCGCGTTGAAGAAGCTGCTCGTATTCTTGACATTACACACCTTCTTGACAGAAAGCCTAAGGCTCTGTCCGGTGGTCAGAAGCAGAGAGTTGCCCTCGGTCGTGCGATCGTTCGTAACCCCAAGGTATTCCTTCTCGACGAGCCTCTCTCCAACTTGGACGCGAAGCTCCGTGCTGCCATGAGAACCGAGCTTACCAAGATTCACCAGAGAGTAGGTACAACCTTCGTATACGTAACACACGACCAGGTAGAGGCTATGACCATGGCTACCCGTATCGTTGTTATGAAGGATGGTCTCATCCAGCAGGTTGACACTCCTCAGAACCTGTACGAATACCCCGTAAACCTCTTTGTTGCAGGCTTTATCGGCACACCTCAGATGAACTTCATCAACTCCGTTCTGGAAAAGAAGGGCGACGATTTCTACGTTACATTCGGCTCCAACTCTCTGAAGCTTCCCAAGGAAAAGGCAGAGCAGGCTGACCTGAACGAATACGTTGACAAGGAAGTTGTTTTGGGTATCCGTCCCGAATGTATCCATGACGATGCTGCATCCCTCAGAGCAATGTCTGATTCCATTATCGAAACAGACGTTGAAGTTACCGAACTTATGGGTTCTGAGATTTATCTGTACCTGGTATCCGAAGAAACAAACATGATCGCTCGCGTATCCAACCGTTCTACTGCAAGAGCAGGCGACATCATCAATGTTGCATTTGATATGTCCAGAGTCCACATTTTCGATAAGGATACAGAACGTTACATCGTTCACTAAGCCGTATTGTGCCCAAAAAGGGCAGATGTATGAAAGCAAAATAAAAGGCCGTTTCCGTTGGAGCAATCCGGCGGAAACGGCGTTTTTTGTGTGATAGGGTTTGTGTGATAGGGGATGATTATTTTGCTGTGTGTATGGAAGTCGTGTCCCCGACGGAAAGGGAATACTCTTCACCCGTCACAAGATCGGGGCTGCTTATGATAACCACTGCAAAAGAATAATCGGGCTCAAGAGAAAAGAGGAGATTTCCGCTTTTGTCCAAAAGGCGGATGGGTGTTTTCGCTTCACGGGCACCCACACTGACTCCGACCACGCCTTGGGAGGATTGACTAAAGGTTTTTGCCATTCCGCGCGCACCCGTTCCGATAAAGGTTCCCCCTGAGATCTCACCTGTTTTTGCATAATCAAGGGATGCGGAGTCGCCATCCTTGGGACAGACAACTGTAATATATCCTCCCCGTATTTCAACAGAACCGTTGGAATCGAGTCCGTCACCCAAGGCTTTGATCCGGACAGTTCCGTCGGAAATGCAGATAAGTTCACCCTCTCCCTCGTTTCTGCCCGTACCATCTGTTGCGTTGATTCCATCGTCCATGGCGTTGATGTCAATACTGCCTCCTGAAATATAAACGGAGTGTGCCTCAAATCCCTCGTAGCAATAGGGAACCGTAATGTTTCCGTCCGAAACTGTCAGAATACTGTCTGCATGAAGGGCATCATCTCCCGATTTTACAGAAAAGCTTCCTCCGCTGATTGTCAGCGAAGCATTGGAGTGGATAGCGTCGTCTGCGGAGTCAACGATGAAGGTCCCATTTGTTATAAGGATATCTCCGTCAGATTTCAAGCCTTTTCCTCCCATTCCTTTGGTGTTCTTGTCTGTAAATGAAGAGGCGCTGTCCGGATTGCTTCCGTCGGCGTAATCGGCGGGAGGATGCTTTCCGTTTTCATGGCCTCCACCGGAATGAATTGTGATTATTCCACTGTCGAATTGCAGGTGGGTGTCTGCGCTGATGCCGTTTTTTGCTGCTTCAATGGACAGGTTTCCCTCTGCAATATGAAGGGTGTTTTTTACGGCGATGCCATGCCCCGATTCGGATTGGACGGTCAGCGTGCCCGGACCGTTTATGGTGAGGGGCGAGTTCGAAAACAGGGCAGTATCTTTTCCTGTAAGGGAATTTTGGCTGTTTTCTGCAAGGCTCAGGATCACTTTTCCTGCACTTTTAATGGAAAGGGGAGTGTTGTTTCCTGTGATGTGTGCACCGTCAAAAATCAGCTGCAGAGCCGTGTCTGAAGGGGCTGAAACGATGATGCTTCCCCCTTCGAGAGTTCCTGAAAGGCGGTAGATTCCTCCTTGAGTGAAGGTGATGTCGGTATTGGAAAACAATACCCCCGACTCGGCATCCGCGCTCATTCCGTTAAGATCGATGCAGACGATTTCTCCTGTCGGCTCAAGGGGCTCATCCGTTTCATGAGGCGGAAATGTTTCCGCAGGAGCATGGATGCATATGCTTTCGACTGTACTGCTCTCTTTCTCAGAGGAAACATCGACTGTAATACGATTTTTACAGCCGGCAAGCATATTCAGTTCAAGAAATAACGCCATCAGCAATGCAAGCTTTTTCACAGTTTCCTCTCTTTCTGATTGTCACCGTCCCTGATGCGCCGCTGTGCTTGTGTTGTAGCGCCATTTTCGGGCGGTTTTTTCTTTTTCAAACTCAATCACATCTGCTTCATGGAAGGCCTGCTCCTCGGGGGACATTTTCGCTTTGTCGTGCTTTACGCAGGTGATCTCCATATACTTCAGTGACAGTCGGATGCCATCGATGTGGTACCGCTGTTCTTCCGTTTCTGCCATCTCCTTTGCCTTTGTGATGAGCGCCATGGCTTCGTCATACCGTGATGCCAGATCGGAGAGAGTATTGTCGGGGATGATCTCCTGATAGGGCTTGGGATAGTAGTCCCCGTAGGAGTAACGACCCGTGTCCACAAGGTCCATGCATCCGGGATGACGGTGGGCGGTGGTTTCGTACTCCAGCTCCATATATTGACGGATGTGCTTCCAGCCGGGACCGTAGAAGGCGGCAAGGAATTCGTCGATATGGGTGCGGTATTCCTCAAGGCTCATGTAGGGGTTCCACAGAAGGAGGGCGGCGAGGTACGCTTTCAGCTCCGGGGTGGTGCCTCCTGCCGCGCTGTCCGCATTGCATTCCTCCAACACATGAACGGCACCGCATTCCGCAAAGAATCGCATATTCTCGCGGAGAGAAACCAGATTGGGGAAGGGGGGAATGTAGGAACGCCAGCAGGTGATGTAGTCCCAGATGGACATCTGATCGCATTTCGTCTGCCATTCGTGCATTTCTTTGTAGTAGTGGTCGTAGTTTCTTGCGCAGGTGGGGTCGTCGATTGCATGACGGCAACAAGCGTGCATGGTGCAGTAGCGCACGAGGACATTGTGACGTGCCTTGGTGTGCTTCGGTGGAATACGGGTGTACCAGTAGGCAAAGGTGCGGATAAGAACGTCGGGGAATTCTTTCTCAACCGCTTTTGCCACGGCATTGATAAAGCGGATCATGGTGCCCGATTGAGAGCCTTCTTCCGCGTCAATGGCGGCGCAGTGCTCACAGGTGCAGTATTCCTCGTTGTCGTTCTGGGAAAGTTCCAGCACCTTCATATCGGGATTCTCGCGGAGCCGCTGCAGTGCCTTTTCCGTCACAATGCGGAGTACATCGGGGTTGGTGAGGCAAAGCTGTGCGGGGCAGTGGTCCTCGTCCCAACCCATGCGCTTGCCGTTTCGGAGTGCGAAGTATTCGGGGTGCTCGTCATAATACTCGTCGGGTGAAATGTATCGGCAGAAGGTGTGACACTCTCCCGTGAGACCCACACCGTTGCCGTATTCGTCCCCTGTGGGCATACAGTCGTTCAGACGTGCATGAGCGGCATATTCGGCAGAACGAACATGAGTATGGCAGGTGGTGCGGCGTACTTCAAATCCGGGGGTGTCGATGATATTGAGGTTTGCAGGGACTTCACCTTCCCCATCGGTGGGGATCGCGATGCAGTCCGATGCAAAATAGCGGTAGCCGAGGTAACGTTCCGCAAAGCTGTAGGCGGCATAAAGGGTGCCTCTTGCCATGTTTCCATGGAGATAAAGATGGTTTTCGTCGGAGACAATACGGAATCCGTCCCACTTGATTTGGGGATCGGTTTCCCTTGCGCCGAGGACGATGCTGTGGTCTGTTTTTGTGTCCGAAACAGGCAGTGTGACACCACAGGATGCGGCAATCACACGCTGCAGGAATTCTGCGGCATTTTTCTCCGCAGGGTCGGGAATTGTGGGGATGACGATGGTAAAAGCGGAAATGTCACATCCGCAGACGGTAAGTTTTCTCATAAGTCAGCTCCTTAATATGCACCGTTCTCGTTGAGCGCGGTGGAAAGATTCCAATAGAAGCCGTGCTTCTTTTTTCTGTGGAGAATACTTTCAAGCTTTGCTTCATGTGCAGCCTGCTCTTCCGCTGTCATCCCTTCCTTTTCGTGGGCAACACAACTGTGCTCCATGTAGTCGAAGGAGAGACGCATAGTGTCAATGCGACTCCGTTGTGCGTCCGTTTCGGTCAGGGCTTCCGCACGGTCAAGGTGTTCCATCAGCTCGCCGTAGCGTTCGGCTAACTTGGCAAGGGCGTTGTTGGGCTTGATGGTCTGGTAGGCGTAGGGGACGTATTCACGGTAGAACCGTCTGCTGTCGTCCACGTTTTCATCCATGCAGAGGATGCAGTTGTCCGCGGTTTCCGCATATTCGATCCGCATACATTCCGCAATTTCACGCCAGCCCTTTCCGTAGTAGGCTTCCATGAATTCGCGGATGTGGGTGAAGTAATCTTCTTCGCTGATGTAGGGATTCCACAGAACGATGCCCGTCAGATAGCAGAGCAGATCACAATATGCACCGCCTGCATGATTCCACGGGTTCATTTCCTCCAGAACGTGGATGGCGCCGCATTCCGCAAAGTAACGGGCATTTTCGCGGAGGGAGATCAGGTTGGGGTAGGGGAGGAGGAAGGAGCGCCAGTTGCAAAGGTAGTCCCAGATGGACATCTGACTGCACTTGCCCTGCCATTCCTCCATTTCCTTGTGGAACCGCTCGGAGTTCACCTTACAGTTGGGGTCAGTGATGGAGTGACGGAAGCAGGCAACCATGGTGCAGTAGCGGATGAGGATGTTGTGCCGTGCTTTGGTGAACTTGGGAGGCTTGCTTGTGTACTGGTACGCAAAGGTGCGAATCAGAACATTGGGGAACTCCTTCTCAATGGCTTCACCGAGGGCGTTGACAAAGCGGATCAGCGTTCCAGCATGGCTTTCCTCCTCGGCATCAACAGCGGCGCACTTTTCACAGCGGCAATAGTTTTCGGTGTCAGCCTGAGAGAATTCGATGATCTCCGTTTTGGGGTGTTCACGAAGCTCTGCAAGGATGTTTTCTGTTACGATGCGGAGGACATCCGGGTTGGTGAGACAAAGCTGACCGGGGCCGGTGCCGGGCTTGCAGGGCATTCTTTCCTTCACCCCCGTTTCTTCATTGACGGCAAGGGCAAAATACTCGGGATGATCCTTGAAATACACATCCCCCGAGCAGTATTTTCCGAAGGAATGGCAGGCGGAGGGGAGTCCCACTGTTCCGCCGTATTCGTCCCCTGTGGGCATACAGTCGTTCAGCCTGGCGTGGGCGCTGTATTCCGCGGAGTGAACATGGGCAGCAAAGGTGGTGCGGCGCGCCAAAAATCCGGGGTTGTCGATGATGTTGAGGTTTGCGGGGACGTCTGCTTTTCCCTCGGTGGGGATTTTCTCCGTGTCGGCGGCAAAATAGCGGTAGCCGAGGTACTTCTCCGCAAAGTCGTATGCGGCGTAGAGGGTACCCCTTGCCATATTTCCGAAGAGGTAAACATGGTTTTCGTCGGTCACGGTGCGGAAGCCGTCCCATTTGATATCGGGGTCGTTGTCCCGTGAGCCGAGAACGATGCTGTGGGCGGTTTT
>SVSU01000108.1 GCA_015064135.1 Oscillospiraceae bacterium | reverse complement strand
TGCGTTTATCATGGCGGTGGGTGCCCTCCTTGAAGATATGACCACCGATCGTGCGAAGAAGGGGCTGAAGAAGCTGATCAGCCTGGCTCCGACACAGGGAAGGCGATTGCTTGACGGAAGGGAAGAGATGATCCCCTCGGAGGAGATCGGCATCGGGGACATTCTCCGTATCCTACCCGGTGAGACCGTTCCCGTTGACGGCGTCATCGTGAAGGGGGAGACATCCGTTGACCAATCGGTTATGACGGGAGAATCCATTCCCGTTGATAAATCCGTGGGGGATGAGTTGTATCAGGGGACGGTAAACCGATTCGGAGTTGCGGATATCCGCGCTTCAAAAGTGGGAGAAGATGGTTCCCTGAATCGGCTGATACGCATGGTAAAGGAAGCCGAGGACAAAAAAGCTCCCATGGCGAGAACGGCAGACCGTGCTGCGGCATGGCTTGTACCGGCTGCTTTAATGATTGCGATTGTCACCTATGCGGTTACGAGGGATATCACCCGCGCTGTCACCGTCCTTGTGGTGTTCTGTCCGTGCGCCCTGGTGCTTGCCACACCGACTGCCATCATGGCGGCAATAGGGCAGGCGACAAAACACGGTGTGATCATCAAATCGGGGGAAGCCCTCGAGAAGATGGGCAGTGTTGACACCATTGCCTTCGACAAAACGGGAACGCTTACACAGGGTATGTTGGATGTGTGCGGAACGGAAGTTTACGGAGGGATAACGGAAGAAGAGCTTTTGTTTTTTGCCGGCTCCGCGGAGGCAAAAAGTGAACATCCCCTCGGCAGAGCAGTGGCGGAACACGCGAGAAAAAGAGGTGTTGCCCTTGCCGAATCCCAAAAGTTTGAGATGGAGGCAGGAAAAGGGATCAGGGCTGTCATTAACGGAAAAAATATCCTTTGCGGAAATGAGAAATACGCAGCCGCAGCAGGTATTTTGCTTGATGAGCGAGTTAATGCGGACCTTCAGACCCTTCGGAAAGAGGGGAAAGCCTCCGTGATTGTGGGCAGAGATAATGTTTGCGTCGGAATCATCGCGCTGTCCGATGTGCTCCGACCCGAGGCTGCGGAGGCGGCGGAAAAACTGAGAAAAATGAATACGGAGACAGTATTGCTGACGGGTGACAGCAAAACGACAGCAGAATACTTTGCAAAGAGGGCAGGAATAACCTCGGTGCATTCGGAATTGCTTCCCGAGGAAAAAACGGACTGCATTGTATTGCTTCAGAAAAAAGGCAGTGTGGTGTGTATGGTGGGAGATGGTGTCAATGATGCACCTGCGCTTAAAACTGCGGATGTCGGGGTGGCCATGGGCAGTATAGGAAGCGATATTGCAGTTGAGGCGTGCGACATTGCATTGATGAGTGACGATATATCGAAAATACCGTATCTGAAGCGGCTTTCAACTGCTGCTGTGCGGACCATTAAGGCAAGCATTACCCTTTCCATGGTTATCAATGTTGCGGCAGTTGCTCTTTCTGTCGCCGGAGTGCTTAATCCCACCACGGGCGCCCTCGTTCATAATGCCGGCTCATGCTTTGTGGTATTGTTTGCCGCTTTGCTTTACGACAGAAAATTTTATTAAACGGAAAACAGCCCATCGTTCCATGTGAACTGTGAGCTGTTTTTCTCGGTATATTTGTCGGTCGGTATTAGTCCCCGTACATTTCTTTTATCTTATCTGCTGCCTTGATAACATCCCCGGCACCCATGATGAGGATCATGTCACCATCTCCCGTTCGCCGGTCTGCGTAAACTGCCGCATCGGTGATGCTGTGGATCACGGTGCAGGGCTTTCCCTTTGCCGTGATGGCATCTGCCAGCTTGTCGGAGGAGATACCGTAGATGTTTGTTTCTCTCGCCGGGTAAATGTCGCAGAGGATCACTTCATCCGCGGCAGATTCCGCAAATGCTGACACAAAATCATCGAACAACTCGTGGGTTCTTGAGAAGGTGTGGGGCTGAAAGATGACTTTTACCTTACCGAATCCCAAGCCGCAGGCACCTTCAAGGGTTGTCCTGATCTCTGTAGGATGATGGGCGTAGTCGGTATAAATCTCTGTCCTTGAAGGGGTGGTCAGAATCTTTTCCATCCGACGTGCCACACCTTCGTATGTATTCAGTCCTTCCTCAATGGCAGAGGGGGCAATCCCTACGGCATGGCAGACCGCGCAGGCGGCGATGGCATCGGTTACACTGTGGGTCCCCGGAACCTTGAGACGGATTTTTGCAAGAGGCGTTTTTTTATACAATATGGTAAATACGGGGAGCCCCCTGTCCTGTGTTACGTCCGCTGCTGTGTAGTCGGCATTCGGATTGCTGCAGCCGAAGGTGATAAGGCGTCCTTCGTAGCCCACGGCAGCATCCATGGCGTTTTCGTCGTCGGCGTTGACAACTGCGGTTCCGTTCTTGCCCGTCAGCGCCATGAATCGTCCGAAGGATTCCTTTATTCGTTCAAGGGAAGGGAAGTAGTCCACATGGTCAAGCTCCACGTTCAGCACAACGGCGGAGGTGGGGGTGAAATCGAGAAAGGAGTCCATGTATTCACAGGCTTCAAAGGCGAAAAATTCATTCTTCCCGATAATATTGTAAGAGGAGGCATCCTTCATCAAAGCACCGTTGAATACGGTAGGCTCCACACCTGCGGCGGTGAGGATGTGGGAGACCATGCCCGTTGTGGTGCTCTTGCCATGGGTACCCGCGATGCCGAGACGGTGGGTGTAGCCCGACATGATGTAACCGAGAAAATCGGCTCGTGAAATGCGGGGGATCCCGTTTTGTTCCGCATAAACATATTCGGGGCAGTCGGCAGGCATGGCAAGGGTGTAGACGAGGATATCCGCCCCCACGGCATTTTCGGCATTTGCTTCATAATAAACCGTGATTCCTTGTTCTTCAAGGGCTTTTGTAATGGGCGAGGGGGTTTTGTCGTAGCCTTTCACTGTGTGTCCCGACCTTTTGCATATCTCGGCAAGGGAGCACATACTGACCCCTCCTATACCTGCAAAAAAAACGGATTTTTTCCCTTTCATAAGAGAGGCTATGTAATCAACTCCGAAATGGGTGTTCGGTAATGCCATGGTAAACTCCAATCCGATGGTATGGGTATCTGACCATCCTTCACTTCAGGGTGAAAAAATAAACAAGTTACCTATATTATATCACAAATCTGAAAAAAAGATACATTCATTTTAAAAAATATCTATTTAAACGATGATTTATTTTCATAAACATGGGGTATAATAAACACGAAATGAAGATCGATGTGGTTTGTCGGAGTTCAAGACGGCGTACCGCATCGGGCTGCATGCTGTAAGAGGCGGCGTGTCAATGTTTTTCGTGTTGAGATTGTCGTTCAAGTCGCTGTGTTTTGCAGAAAAATACATTTACATTGTCATATAGCGACAGGGAGGATTGTATGGTTATTACCGACATCAAAGTGAGAAAGCTCTTTGAAGAGGGACCTATGAAGGCGATCGTATCCGTCACCTTCGATGGTCAGCTTGCTCTTCACGACATCAAGGTTATCAGCGTCAGAGAAAGAAATTTCATTGTTATGCCCAGCAGAAAGAATCCCGACGGCACATATCGGGATATCGTTCATCCCATCAATGCCGAATTCAGAGCAGCACTTGAAGAAGCGGTGCTTAATGCTTACGAAGAAGAAGCAGCCCGTGCGGCGGCAGAAGAAGCCATGGAAATTGACATGGAAGAGGAATATTCCGAACAGGTTTGACAGTGGAAACCGTATTGTGTATTTATATGCATGATGCGGTTTTCTTTTTGCGAAAAAATCTTAACAAAAATTCTGTTTTTATATGGTTTTATTCTATGCAAAAAACAGGAAATTTCAAAAATCGGAAAAAGCTCTTTATTTTTTTGCGATTTTGTGATATAATGAACCGATAATATGGGGGAATTGAGGGTTTCTCGGCGAATGATGCATCATTATGCAGGAGAAACGGATATTTCCCGGGATTGTCATGAATATATGCATAACACTTTTATTATAAATCAGCCAATTTGAATATTTACGGGGGAGAAAAGATATGCCAAGAAATGAAAGCATCAAAAAAGTTCTTCTTATAGGATCGGGACCTATCGTTATCGGACAGGCGGCGGAATTTGACTACGCCGGAACGCAGGCGGCAAAGGCACTGCGCGAGGACGGTATCGAAGTCGTTCTTGTCAACTCGAACCCCGCTACCATTATGACAGACTCTGCCATGGCGGACAAGATCTATCTTGAACCCCTGACACCCGATGTGATAAAGCGGATTATTCTGGAAGAAAAGCCTGACAGCCTCCTCGGAACACTGGGCGGACAGACGGGTCTCAACATTTCCATGCTGCTTGAAAAGGAAGGTTTCCTCAGAGAGCATAACGTTAAGCTCCTCGGCGTTGCCACAGATACCATCGACCGCGCGGAGGACAGACAGCTCTTCAAGGAGACCATGGAAAAGATCAATCAGCCTGTTATTCCTTCCGATATTACAACTACCATTGACGGGGCTGTGGAATTGGCACGCACGCTCGGCTATCCCGTTATCGTTCGTCCTGCATTTACCCTGGGCGGAACAGGCGGCGGTATTGCGGCTACCGAGGAAGAATTGATTACTATTGCAGAGGGAGGCATTGCGGCATCCCCCATTCATCAGATCCTTATCGAAAAATGCGTATCCGGCTGGAAGGAGATCGAGTTTGAGGTTATCCGCGACGGTGCGGGAAATGCCATCACCGTTTGCTCCATGGAAAACCTTGACCCCGTCGGAATCCACACAGGTGACAGTATCGTTGCCGCCCCTGCGCTGACCCTGGCAAAAAAGGAATACGAAATGCTCAGCACAGCAGCGCTCTGCATTATCGACGAGCTGAAGATCACAGGCGGATGCAACGTGCAGTTTGCTCTTGACCCCAACAGCTTTGAGTATGCCGTTATCGAAGTAAACCCCCGTGTGTCCCGTTCATCGGCTCTTGCATCCAAGGCGACAGGCTATCCCATCGCCAAGGTTGCGGCAAAGATCGCCATCGGCTACACACTGGATGAAATTGCAAACAAGGTTACAGGCACAACCACCGCCTGCTTTGAGCCTGCCATTGACTATGTTGTTGTAAAGTTCCCCCGCTGGCCCTTTGACAAATTCGTATATGCAAGCCGTAAGCTGGGTACCCAGATGAAGGCGACAGGTGAGGTTATGGCCATCGGTCAGTCCTTTGAAAGCGCACTTATGAAGGCGGTCAGAGGTGCTGAGATCGGTATGGACTGCCTCAGCCACGAGAGATATATGTCTCATGCCGATGAGGAGCTTCCCGGTCTCATTAAGGGCAGCACCGACGAGAGACTGTTCTTCGTTTATGAAGCACTGAGACGCGGTACACTCACAGAGGAAGAAATCTTTGAGATCACAAAGATCGACCGTTGGTTCCTGAAGAAGCTGCACAACATTGCCGATATGGAAAACGCCCTTTCTGCGGCAGGTGATGCTCTCACTGAGGAAATGTACAAAAAGGCGAAACTCATGGGTTATCCCGACCGTGCCATCAGCCGTCTTACGGGAATCAAAAAGCTGCCCTACAAGATGAAGGCAGGCTTCAAGACCGTTGACACCTGTGCGGCAGAGTTCAAGGCAGAGACTCCTTACTTCTACTCCTCCTATGACGGGGACGACGAGGCGGCACCTTATCTTGCAGAGCATAACAAGAGCGAGAAGGGCACCGTGATGGTTGTGGGCTCGGGTCCTATCCGTATCGGTCAGGGTATCGAGTTCGACTACGCTTCCGTTCACTGCGTATGGGCGCTGAAGAAGGCAGGATATGATGTTATCATCGTAAACAATAACCCCGAAACCGTTTCCACAGACTTTGACACCGCGGACAGACTGTATTTCGAGCCTCTCACCGCAGAGGATGTGGAAAATATAGTGAGAATAGAAAATCCCGTAGGTGCCGTTGTGGCATTCGGCGGACAGACTGCGATTAAACTCACAAGATACCTTGATGAGATGGGTGTGAAGATCCTCGGAACCTCCCCGGACATGATCGACTGTGCGGAGGACAGAGAACGTTTCGACGAACTTCTCACCAGATTCGATATCAAGCGTCCTGTCGGTTACACCGTAATGACTACGGAAGAGGCTCTTGCCACAGCGGACAAGGTGGGCTATCCCGTACTTCTCCGTCCCTCCTACGTTCTCGGCGGTCAGAACATGATCATCGCCTTCAACGAAGCGGATATCAGAGAGTATATGGCCATCATTCTGGCACAGGGCATCGAAAACCCCGTCCTCGTTGACAAGTATATGATGGGCACCGAGCTTGAGGTTGACGCAATCTGCGACGGCGAGGATATCCTCATCCCCGGCATCATGGAACACGTTGAGCGCGCAGGTGTGCACTCCGGTGACTCCATCGCCATCTACCCCAGCCAGAACATCGACGACGAAATGCGCGATTATATCGTGAGCCATACAAGAAATCTGGCGCTTGCTCTGGAGACGAAGGGTCTCATCAACATTCAGTATCTTATTTATGAGGGAGATCTCTACGTTATCGAGGTCAACCCCCGTTCCTCAAGAACTGTTCCGTATATCAGCAAGGTGACGGGAATTCCCATGGTCGATCTTGCTACAAGATGTATGCTCGGAGAAAAGCTCCG
>SVSU01000107.1 GCA_015064135.1 Oscillospiraceae bacterium | reverse complement strand
ACACGGAGGCGGATCTGCTCATCATAGACGATCTCGGCACCGAAATGACCACCCAGTACACCCTATTCTGCATCTACAACATCATCAACACTCGCATAAACCGCAATCTTTCAACCATCATCAGCACCAACCTGACCCGAAATGAGCTTCGCGAGCGCTATTCCGACCGCATCACCAGCCGCCTTTTCGGTGAATACAAGCCTCTCATATTCAAGGGCAAGGATGTGCGCTCGCAGAAGCTGATGCGGAAGTAAAAAAAATCGGGGGACACTTTTTGCAAAAAGTTTTCCCCGATTCTCTTTTAAAAACCGTTATAATGGGGTGAAGTGATGGCTCGGTTATACATAAAGCATACCGCACCGTCAAATCACGACTTCCGGAGCGCCGGCGTATTATTCCACATCCAGCAATTCCTTATAAAATTCGCAATAGTCGCCCCTTCCCTCGGCGGTGAACGCCATCGCTTCCCTCGGATGACGGTTCAGCTGACCCGTGAACATATACTGAAGGTCGTAGCCCCAGACAACGCCCGATTCGCGAAGGGGAATCATGTATCGCTCGATGAACGTGAGCAGGCTGTACAGGTTGTATTTCGGATTCTTCAGGAAGCCAAGCAGCAGCTCCGTGGCGCAGTTTCCCGCCCCCCTTCCGATGCCCTGCACCGTTGTGTCAAGATAGCTCACACCTCGTGACAGCGTATCGATGGTGTTGGCGAAGGCAAGATTCTGGTTGTTGTGGGCATGGAATCCCACCTTCTTCCCCACACGCTCCGCCGCCGCAAGATAGGTCTGCGCCAGTGTGGACGCATTCTCGGGGTACAGCGCACCGTAGCTGTCCACAAGATAGATCACGTCAACGGAGGATTCGGCAAGCATGGCGAGGGCTTCGTCGATCTGCCCTCCCCCTGCCTGAGTTACCGCCATAATGTTGCAGGCGGTCTCGTAGCCGAGGGTGTGGAAGTGCTCGATCATCTCGATGGCAGAGGGGATCTGGTGAATATAGCAGGCAACGCGGACCATGTCGATAACGGATTCCGACTTCGGCAGAAAATCGCGGCGGAAATTGCATCTGCCCACGTCCGCCATAACGGCGATCTTCATGTCGGAGATGTTCTCCCCCACAATGTGACGTATATCCTCCTCACGGCAGAACTTCCAGGGGCCGTAGTCCGCCTCGTCAAACAGGTCGGGGTCTGCCTTGTAGCCGAACTCCATGTAGTCAACGCCGCATTTGATGTTGGCTTTATATAATGTACGGACAAACTCCTCCGTAAAACGGAAATCGTTGCACAAGCCCCCGTCGCGGAGGGTGGCATCCACAACCTTGATGTCGTCGCGGACTGTCATCAAATTACCTTTTCTCTGTGCCATAGTGGTATCTTCCCCTTCGGTTTTGTATATCATATATCATATTATACCCCATATCCGTCCGTTTTTCAAGTGGATTCAAAAATCACACCTCCCCCACCCCATAATATTTCATCCAAAATTATCCCCTCCGCATCTCCCATTTTTGTAAAAATCCCCTTTTTTTGTCATCTGCCCGAAAAAACACTCGAAATCTGTTGACAATCTCCCCTCAGAGTGCTATAATTCATTTAGTTAGCAGTATCTAACCCCGTCCCTTATCCCCGTGAACAGAGGCTGTTCATTTTTTTGGGGCATCGGTTAGCATATGCTAATATTAAAATTTCAATGCAGAAGATTGGTACGGTGAACCCTATGACTCTGAAGGATGCCGCGGTAGGCAAAGAATATATTATTAAGTCTGTGGAAACAGATGACGAGGAGCTGGATGCGTTCCTTTTTTCCCTCGGCTGTTACAGCGGTGAAACCATCACTGTCATCTCACGCCGCAGAGGAGGCTGTACGGTCTCCATTAAAGACGGCAGATACAGCATCGACAATCATCTCGCCGAAGCTATTCTGATCTGACAGCCCCCGCGTCTCAAAAAGAGCGCAATGGGAGGAGCGTTTTTTTTGGAGCAGTGGTTAGCCCACACTAACTCTCGTGCTCCCCTCCCACAGATTCAACATACATAAAGGAGATACCCCATGAGAATTGCCCTTACGGGAAACCCCAACTCTGGAAAGACCACCATGTACAACGCCCTGACCGGCAGCAACGAAAAGGTGGGCAACTGGGCAGGCGTTACGGTAGAGAAAAAGGAGCATCCCATAAGGAAGGCATACTATGACGGCACCGAGACCCTGATTGCCGTTGACCTTCCCGGCGCCTACTCCATGTCTCCCTTCACAAGCGAAGAAAGCGTAACAAGCGGCTATGTGAAGAATGAGAATCCTGACGTTATCATCAATATCGTGGATGCTACGAACCTGAGCCGAAGCCTGTTCTTCACCACACAGCTGCTGGAGCTGGGCATTCCTGTTGTGGTTGCCCTGAACAAGAGCGACATCAACAAAAAGAAGGAAAACATCATTGATGCCGCTTCCCTTTCCGAAAAACTCTGTTGTCCCGTTGTGGAAACCACGGCAACATCTGCCGATGGACTGAAGGCAGTCATCAAGGCGGCTGTTGAAAAGGCAGACACCGTGCAGAAGGCGCCTTACATACAGAAGGACATCGACCTTAGCGACAAGGCTGCGGTAACTGCGGCGGACAGAAAGCGTTTTGAATTCGTCAACCGTATCGTTAAGGACGTGGAAAAGCGTAAAGTTCTCACAAAGAACAAAAACTTCGGCGACCGGATTGACGCTGTACTTACAAGCAAATGGCTGGGCATCCCCATCTTCGCCGTGGTCATGTTCCTCGTGTTCCAAATTTCCCAGGCGTGGCTCGGTCCATGGATCGCAGAAGGCTATGTATTCAATGAAGGAACGGAAAACGAGTGGGCAATTCCGGGGCTTGTGACCCTCATCGACTCATTAAAGGATTGGGTTTCAGGAGCCCTTGAAGGCGGTAATGAATTCCTCGTGGGTCTCCTGACAGAGGGCATCATCGGCGGTGTCAGTGCCGTTGTTGGCTTCCTCCCACTGGTTATGGTCATGTACTTCCTCATCGCCCTTTTGGAGGACTGCGGCTACATGGCGCGTGTTTCCGTTGTGCTTGACCCCATCTTCAAAAAAGTGGGTCTTTCCGGCAAGTCTGTCATCCCCTTCGTCATAGGAACAGGCTGTGCCATCCCCGGCGTTATGGCTTGCCGCACCATCCGCAACGAAAGAGAACGCAGAGCGACTGCCATGCTGGCACCCTTTATGCCCTGCGGTGCAAAGCTCCCCGTTATCGGTTTGTTCGCAGGCGCGTTCTTCCCCGATGCGGCGTGGGTGGGCACACTGATGTACTTCGCCGGCATCCTCCTCATTCTGATAGGCGCCCTTCTCATCAACAAGATCACAGGCTACAAGAACAGAAAGTCCTTCTTCATCATTGAACTTCCCGAATACAAGGTACCCTCCCTCTGGAATGCATTCAAGTCCATGTGCGGCCGCGGCTGGGCTTACATCGTAAAGGCCGGCACCATCATCCTCCTCTGCAACGCGGCAGTTTACGTTATGCAGTCCTTCAACTGGAGCTTCACACTCGTTGAAGAAGGCGCGGAAAACACCTCCATCCTGGCTTCCATCGCAGGTCCCATCGCCGTTCTCCTCGTTCCCATCATCGGCATCAAGGCATGGGAGATGGCGGCGGCGGCTGTTACAGGCTTTATTGCAAAGGAAAACGTGGTGGGCACACTGGCGGTCTGCTACGGCATCTCCAATCTGATCGACACCGATGCTCTTGAAATGGCGGAGGGTGCAGGCGGTGATGTTGCGGCAGCATTCGGTATCACTGCGGCGGCGGCTCTCGCTTACCTCATGTTCAACCTGTTCACGCCTCCCTGTTTCGCGGCAATCGGCGCCATGAATGCTGAAATGAAGAGCTCAAAATGGCTCTGGGGTGCCATCGGCTTCCAGCTGGGCATGGGATACACCGTCGCCTACCTTGTTTACACCATTGGCACGCTGATCTCCTCTCCCTCCTCCCTCCTCATCGGCCCTGCCATCGGCGGCGGCGTTGCGGTTCTTGCCTTTGCGGCGATCATCGTGGGCATCATCATTCACAATCAGAAGAATTTTGCGGCAGAATACGCGCTGAAAAAGTAATCCATGATTCAAAATATCATCATTATCGCAGTCATTGCCCTTATCGTTGCGGCAATCGTCATTTACCTCGTGCGCGAGAAGAAAAAGGGTGTCACCTGTGTGGGGTGCCCTTATGCCAAGGAGTGCGCAAAGCGGAAAAACGGCGGCTGCTCGGCAAAATAATAAGCTTTAACAAGAACAAAAGAAAACCTCTCTGAAACCGATGGAATCAGGGAGGTTTTTTGCTGCTTTTACGGTTGGTCGGCGGTGGTTTCGCTCTCAATGCACTGCACTAAAAGAACAGGAAGAACACGCCGACGAGAAGTCCGAGAAGGATGAGGCACACGGGGAGGATGACGATGAGCGCGGAGAGGACCATGGCGAGAAAATCGTTCTTTTCCAGTCCGCCCTGTCTCTCCATCGCCTCATTCCATTCCTCGTCGCTGAGCTGTTTTCCCTCTCTCAGCTTCATAATTCTTTTGAATTTATTGAACATAACTTAAAGCTCGCTTGTATCGCGGTTGATCTCGAACAGGTACTTGCCGTTCTCGTCCACCTTGCGGTCAAGGTTGTGGCAGGCTACAAAGTGACCGGGCTCAACCTCAACAAAGGGCGGCGGAACTCTCTTGCACTTGTCGCACGCCATGTAGCATCTGGTGTGGAACTTACAGCCCGACGGGGGCTTGATGGGGCTGGGGATATTGCCGCCGAGGATGATGCGCTCGCGGTTTGATTCCTCAAAATCCGTTGTGGGGATGGAGGAGAGAAGCGCCACGGTATAGGGATGGCGAGGATCGCGGAAGATGGTGTCCGTGTCTGCCACCTCAACCATGTTTCCGAGGTACATAACGCCGATTCTGTCGGAGATATAGCGCACAACGGAAAGGTTGTGGGAGATGAACAGGTAGGTCAGCTTCTCCTTCTCCTTCAGCTCCTGAAGAAGATTGATGATCTGGGACTGGATGGAAACGTCAAGGGCAGATACGCACTCGTCGCACACCACAAATTTGGGCTTCACAGCCAGGGATCTGGCGATACAGATTCTCTGACGCTGACCGCCCGAGAACTGGTGGGGGTATCTGGCGTACATATAGTCCTGAAGTCCGCATTCCTCCATTTGGTTGACGATATAATCCTTCGCCTTCTTGTCGTGAGGCTTGAAGAATTTGTGGGTGACAAGACCCTCCTCGATGATCTGACCCACGGTCATTCGGGGGTTCAGGGAGGAGTAGGGGTCCTGGAAGATGATCTGCAGGTCACGGCGGATGTCGCGCATTTCCTTTACGGTCAGGCGGCTGAGGTCGATGCCGTCGTCAAGCATTTCCTCATACTTGTCAAACTCGCCCTTTCCGCTGTACTTCACGCGGAGCCCGCCCAGTTTATCCTCAGCCGTCCGTTTCGCCTCGGGGTTTCCCTTTCCCTTGGCTTCGGCTACGGTCTGGCGGTAAACTTCCAGAAGCGCCGCGGCACCTTCCGCAGTTCCCTCAACGGTAAATCCGCCGAGGATCTTCGCCACGCGCCACAGAGCGCTCTTTGCTTCCGCTTCGCAGAGGTTTCTCGTCTGAAGATCATGGAAGGAGGCACCCTCGCCGAGAGCCTCACACTTTGCCGCCGCGTCACTTGCCTTCTTCTCAGCCTTTTTCCATGCGGCGATATACTTATCCGCACGCTTCAGGGTATCAAACACATATTTAGGTGCAACCTCGGCAAGGCTTCTGCCGTAGTACATGGTGGTACCTGCGGTCTGCTCGTAAAGCTGGAGGATAACGCGGCCGAGAGTGGACTTACCGCATCCCGACTCGCCAACAAGCCCGAAGGTCTCGCCCTCGTAGATATCGATGGAGATATCCTCGTTGGCGCGGACGTAAAACTGCTCCTTCTGGAAGAGGCTTTTCTTCGCCAGAGGGAAGTATTTCTTCAGATTAGTGATGGACAACAATTTTTTCATGCTCAGCACTCCTCCTTTCCGCCTTGCTGGGGTAATGACAGCGTATCAGCTGATCTCCCGTCACGGGGAAAAGAGCCGGCTCCTCGTCGATGCACTTCTGTGTGCAGTACTTGCATCGGGGAGCGAATTTGCATCCCTTGGGCAGCGCCAGAGGATGAGGCACAGCCCCCGGGATGGGGTCAAGCTTGGTTCTTGTGTCGTTCAGACGGGGGATGGAGTTCATCAGCCCCTCTGTGTAGGGATGGCTGTATTCGCAGTCGCTGAAAATGGTCTTTGCCGGAGCCTGCTCAACCGCCTGTCCGCAGTACATGACAACCACGTCGTCCGCCATTTCGTTGATAACGCCCAGGTCATGGGTGATGAACAGGATGGATGTGCCGTTTTCTCTCTGCAGCTCGTTCATCAGCTTCAGAATCTGTGCCTGAATGGTAACGTCGAGAGCTGTTGTGGGCTCGTCGGCGATGAGAATGTCGGGCTTGCAGGCGAGAGCCATGGCGATCATAACGCGCTGTCTCATACCGCCCGAGAGCTGGTGGGGGTACTGGCGGAGCACCGCATCGGGATTGGGGATGTGGACGGACGCCAGCATTTCCCTTGCCTTCTCCGCCGCCTGCTTCGCGCTCATGCCCTGATGGATCATAAGGGGCTCGGAAAGCTGTTTTTTGATGGTGAAAACGGGGTTAAGGCTGGTCATGGGCTCCTGGAAGATAACGGA
>SVSU01000106.1 GCA_015064135.1 Oscillospiraceae bacterium | reverse complement strand
CGAAAAAATGCGGTCCGCAGCATGAGAGAGCTGCTTACGGATGCCCCCGACCGTGAGCTCGCAGACGTGCTGAGGCAAACCGAACGGCTGATCGCCTGTGTGGAGGAAGCCATGCGTATGCTGACCGACGAGGAGCAGTATTTTCTCGACAAAATGTACATAAACAAGGGCGAATGTACCATCTTTGACATATGCGAGGAAACACACATGGAGAAAAGCAATGTCTACCGCCTGCGAAAAAGAGCCCTCGACAAGTTTACCATGGCAATGTACGGTGAACTGTGAGACGGACTGTGAACCGCACGATAAATCAGCCTGCAGGTCAGCCTGTGTTTCGCATGAAAATTCAGATTATAAGTCGGCGAGGGTCACGCTTGCCAGATAATCGTTGATTTTGTCGCTGAGATTCTGCCAGACGGTCAGCGTCCTGCACTCAGCCGCCTTGCCGCATCCTCTCTGACCGCAATCCAGGCAGGAAACGGGAGCGAGGGTGTTTTCCACAAGGCCGAGAATTTCTCCCACGGTGTACTCGGAGGGTGCGCGGTTCAAGCGGTAGCCGCCCCCCTTGCCGCGGAGTCCGTCAACCATCCCTGCCCTTGAGAGAATCACAATAATACTCTCCAGATACTTCTCCGATATCCCCTGTCGCTCGGCGATATCGCGCAGTGTTACATATTCTCCGTTGTTGTTATCCGCAAGGTCGATCATGACGCGCAGTGCATATCTTCCTTTTGTTGAAATCAGCATGGTTTATTGTCCTTTCGTGGTAAGCCGCCCACTCACCTCTCTTCGATCCCCACAGACCGCTGAAGGGGAAACAGGCGGTGCTTTTAACCTATTATACCACAGGATTTATGGATATTCAAGCCCTTTCCGTGATTTTGACACTTTATTCATTTATGGCAGAAACAAAATACACAAATTTCTGGTATAATCCGAGTTAAAAAGGTGGGCCTGTGCCCCGTCCGCAAAGAAAGGAAAGGACATAAACATGAAAATCGAAAAGGGAACCCTTGTAAAAATCGCTTTGGGAGTTTTCCTTCTTTTTCTCGCAATCCGCCACTGGGGGGACATCCTCGACGCGCTGAGCACCCTTTTTGCCGCCGCCTTTCCCCTTCTCATCGGATGTGTTATTGCATATCCCATCAACATTCTTATGGGCTTCCTCGAGAAGCACTGGTTTCCCGTAACCAAAAGGAAGGTGCTCATCCGCCTGCGCAGACCCGTCTGTCTCATCGGAGCCATCCTTTCCATGCTCGCCATCGTCACCATTGTTGTGTGGCTCATCCTTCCCCAACTGACGGACTGCGTTATGCTTCTCGTGAACGAAGTTCCGAAGGCAATGGAGCGATGCATCGATTTTGTAAAATCCCTTGAAATTCTCCCCGAGGACATTTTCAAATTCCTTGACGGCATCGACTGGAAGTCCCAGATAGGAAAGGTCATAAACGCCCTCGGAAGCGGTGTGGGAAGTGTGATGGACACTGTATTCAAAACGGTTGTCTCTGTTTTCTCGGGAACGGTGACTGCCCTTATTGCCATCATTTTCGCCGTCTATCTCCTGGCGGGAAAGGACCGCCTCCTCAGCCAGCTTGACCGTCTCCTCGGCAGATACCTGCCCTCCCTCTGGCACAGGCGAGTGACCTATTTTGCAGGGGTGCTCAACGAGTCCTTCCGCAGCTTCATTGTGGGACAGTGCACGGAGGCTGTGATTCTCGGTCTCCTCTGCACCATCGGCATGACCATTCTCCGTCTCCCCTATGCCGCCATGATCGGCGCACTTATCGCATTCACCGCCCTCATCCCCGTGGCAGGGGCATACATCGGCGCTGCAGTGGGCGCGTTCATGATCCTCACGGTTGACCCCATGAAGGCACTTGTATTCATCATTTTCCTTGTGGTTCTCCAGCAGCTTGAAGGCAACATCGTCTACCCCAAAGTGGTGGGCTCATCCATCGGACTGCCGGGGATTTGGGTGCTTGCCGCGGTAACGGTGGGCGGCGGACTCATGGGAGTCACGGGAATGCTCCTCGGCGTACCTCTTGCGGCGGCGCTGTACCGCATTATCGGAGATGACGTAAACCGCGTCTGCCTTGAAGGGGCTCATGGGGAGGATTTGTCCGTCCCCCACACACAAACGGAATCAAAAGGGGCGCAAAAGAAAGAAAAAGCTCAGAAAAAAAAGAAGTACAAATAAAAGCACCAATAAAGCAAAAAAATCGGGTGCGGCACTTGGAATCTTCTCCGCAGTGCTGCACTCGATTTTCATTTTGTATTGTTTATTTTCCGAAAATTCGCCTCAGCCGCCGCATACCTGCTCTGACAAGCCGCCTCATGGGTCGGAGAACCCGTCGGCACCATGCGTAGGCACGATAGGGCAGGCTTCGGCAGGAACGCCAGCGCTTTGTACGTTTGAATTCGTCAACAACGGCGATGATCTGCTCGCGGCGGATCCCCTTTTCCAATCGGCACTGGTTGTCGCCGCAGCAAATGTACCCGTCCTCATCCATGCCGACGATCCTGTGCAGGACATACACGCCGTCATTCCGTTGATACAGTGGGATGTCACCAACCTTGGGCTCATGGGGAGCGCAAAGGCGAACCATGCTGACGCGGTGCTTCATCATGGGGTACATACTGTTCCCCGTAACGGTGAGTTCCGCCTTCCCTCCCGATGCGACAATCTCGCGAATCAGGGGAGAGAGCTCGCCCATGCTGACCTCACTGCACCTTCCCTTTTCCATAGGCTGCTGCGGCATCACTGATCCTTGTCAAGGTCGATGCTGCCGCCGTCGCCGATCTCAAAACCGGGGTTCTCGGCATCGTATTTTGCCTTTGCATCCGCCAGCCACGCGAAGAATGCCGCAGGATCATTGAAGGAGTTAATGAAAGCCTGCTGCTCGGCGGAGTCCATGTAGAGATATGCTTCGTAGGAGAGGGTCTGGGGGTCTGCCGGTGCCTGAGGAGCCGCTGTTTCGGGCTTGGTAGGCTTATCCGTCTCAGGTGTGGTAGGCTTATCCGTCTCAGGTGTGGTGGGCTTACCTGTCTCGGGAGTGGTGGGCTTATCCGTCTCAGGTGTGGTGGGCTTACCTGTCTCGGGAGTGGTGGGCTTATCCGTCTCGGGTGTGGTGGGCT
This sequence comes from Oscillospiraceae bacterium, assembly GCA_015064135.1. GTDB lineage: Bacteria > Bacillota > Clostridia > Oscillospirales > CAG-272 > UMGS1696. The sequence continues at coordinate 3,640 of SVSU01000106.1, read as the reverse complement.
TACCTGTCTCGGGAGTGGTAGGCTTATCCGTCTCGGGCTTTGCAGGCTTGTCACCATCGGGTTTTACCGTAGGTCTGTTTGTTTCGGGAACTCCCACCTCAAAATCGGGCTCGGTTTCCTCAAGTCCGGGACCCACAAACTCGGGCTCATCCGCCTCGGGTGTGGTGGGCTTTGCGGTTTCGGGCTTGGTGGGCTTTGCGGTTTCCGCCTTGTCCGTTTCCGCCGTCGGGAGCTTGCCCGTCTTGTAAATTTCAAGGCTCTCGTTGAACTCATCCTCGGTGAATGCGCCTGCCTTTATGAGGTCGTTTGCCATGGCGTTGTTGTTGACAGTGAGGGCGTTCCAAAGGATCTCAACAGCATCACCGCGAACAAAATCGTCATCAGCCGCAGCCTTATCAATCAGTCCCACATTCTTCGCCAGCGCATAGGGGTCGTCCCACACAAAGAGGGGGGTCTCGCCGCTGTCGCTGTAACCGAGGGCACGGAGAGTGAGGGTGAGGAACATATAGTCGGTCATGGTCTCGTCGGGCTCAAATTCCGTATCGGAAACGCCCTTTGTGATGCCTGTGTGGAAAGCGTAGCCGATATAATCCTGCGCCCAGGGGAGAACGTCGCCGAAGGGGCAGGTGTAGTGTATGCTGAGCGCCTTCTCTTCCTTGCCCGTCATACGGATCAGGAGCACCATGCCCTCCGCACGGGTGAGGGTCTTCTCAAGCTCGTAGCCGTAGTTGGTTCCGAGGAAAAGCTCAACGTGGTTGAGAGCGTCGGCAATGCGCTTCTGCTCGGCTGTGGGGGCGGCGGCGTGAATAAATGTAACGGATGACAGGAGAAGGGCACCTGCCGCCAGAACAGAGAGGATTCTTTTCTTCATTTTGTTATCCTTTCTTTATTAAACGGTTGAATAAATGAACAAAACGGTGAGTGTCATTCTTTTTTAGGGTGTCACTCATTCTTCGATACAGTTTACCTTATCGAGGGACTTTATAAACTCGTCCACATCGGAAAGTGCCTGTTCTCTTGTGACATCGTATTCGGCAAGGAGAGCGTCGGCAAGGGCTTCCCTTTCTGCCCCCTTCTCAAGGGTACGCCAGAGGAGAACGCCTGCATCGTTGAGTGTTACCATACCGTTAAAATTCACGGAAGCGGCACCGACGGGGAGAACGACCCAACGGGATGCCACCTGACGGAGCACAAATCCTTCTTTAATCTTCATAATCAAGATTCCTTTGCTGCGTTTTTCATGGTTTCATAGCTGAGCAGTGCCGATTCCTCAATGGGCAGGTTGAAAAATTCAAAGATGGGCACCTCTGCCGCCAGTTTTTCCAAATGGGAAAGGACAAGATCCAGGTTTGATTCCAGCCGCAGACGGTAAATGGTCTGGGGAAGGAGCCGTCTGACAGCATCGAAGCCCTCAAGGCGGACAATTTTGTTTTCCTTCGCTTTTTTGAGGAAGCAGATGCCGCAAAGGGGGACTCTGCCTACGTTTTGGTTGATGTGATCCTTGCCGCACCACGGGGTACCGTAGGCGTACCACCTTCCGTCAATGCGGCGGAGTGCGGGCTTGTCGTCGTTGAAAACCACGGCGCGATCTCCGAACACCCTCTGCCAAAGACGGGTGTGTGTGGACTTTCCGGCACCGCTGTCACCCGAGAAAAGGTATGCGCGCCCGTCGAGCATGACCGCCGAGGAATGGAGCATCAGTCCATCGAAGCGGAGAAGATCGCGATAGAACAGGAAGCCCGACTCCGTGTACACCATATCGTCGTATGAGAGCATAGGAAATTTATGGGGACGGAAAAGGGCTTCCTTCACTATAATGTCAGGGGTCTCATACCCCTCGCATTTGTACTGCGCGGAGTATGAGACCAATGAATCAATATTTGGGATTTCGACGACCAGATCGGCTGTCCTGATAATCACGCGTAGGGGTCGTACTCAAAGGGGTCGATCACGTCATCTGCAATGTATGTAGCAGATGTGATTGCGGCGTCGTTGTGGTTCTGTACAACACCGGTCATCAGTTCTTCTTCTACTTCAAGAGAGATCACTTCAGCCATCGGCTTTTCGTAAATTTTCTTCATAATCTATACCTCGTCAATCTATTATAATACATTCCTGTCAATGTGCTTACATATCAGGTGTAACCTTAACAAGATAGTTGGTACCTGTTGTTGTGTTCTTGATGGCAATGAAGCAAGAAAGATCAATGAAGTGGGATGCCTTGAGAAGGTCACATCTCATAATACCCCAACCGCCGTTTACCTGCTGTGCTACATTTCTAACCTGTGCTTCGTTGAAGTAGTACCACTTTGTCTGAGTCAGACCTGTGCTCTCATCGGTCCAGTCAAACTCAAAGCCGAGGTAAATCTGGTTGTCGGTAAGATTTTCATTTGCACTGAAGGATTCGTAGAATGCCTTCCAATCGCTTTCCTTCATGATGTAATATCTGAGGGTAACACGGTCATATTCACTGTAATACTTAGACTCGGTAGCAATCTTGATATCATGGAACTTATAGCCGCCCAGGTCATTGTACCATACGGGGAGAGAAATGTTGTATGCAAGGTTTACAACTTTGCCCGTGGGAATCAGAACACCGTCTTCCTTTGTATCGATAACCTGTGCGTGTGTGGATGCTGCAACGTTTCCGCAGGTGAGCTTGAAGCCGTTCAGGTCAATATCGGTATGTGCGGGGATTACAAGATCTCCTGTTGCCGCATCGGTGAGAAGAACGAGAGTTACAAGGTGGTCACAGTCTGCATCGGGTGCTTCAGCGAATGCCTTCAGAACTGCAAAGCCTTCCTCGAAAGTTGCGTACTTCTGACCGTTCTGCTCGATGTCACCTGTTACCATGCAGATTGCGGTGAGCTGATCAATAACTTCACCGTCGCTAACCTTTGTGTTACATCCGGAGCAGTATACATCACCGGTGTAGCCGGGTGCATCAACTGTTGCATCAACGATTGTATCTTCCTTGATGTATGTCTCGAAGCCTTCGTGGTTGGTCGCACCGGGAATCTCGGCGGTTTCTGTCTGATCTTCAGCCCATTCCGCCTCGAATTCTGCAGTGTAGGTTGTTACACCTGCTGTCAGACAGGTTGCAGGGGTTGTTACTTCCCCTGTTACGACTGCTTCTGCTGTTTCGGTGGAGCCTTCCACTGTGCAGAGTGTGCAGGAACGGGTTGCAGTGCAAGCTGTGTATTCGAGGGTTTCTTCGTTCTGTGTCCAGTTATAGGTGGTTTCGCCCCATGTGTGACCGAGTGCGTCTACTACTTCCTGTGCTACGAGAACTTCGTCACATACGGAGCAGTGCTTGCCTTCTGTCAGACCGGTTTCGGTACATGTGGGCGCTACCGCTTCGTCAACTACTTCGGTGTGGCCGAGTGCGTCAACTACGGTTGTTACTCTGCTCAGTTCAGCATCACATACGGTACAGTATACTACTGTGTCGTAGGAGCCTTCTTCTGTGCAGTCGGGGTCAACATTGTTTTCGATTACTGCTTCGCCTTCGGTATGTCCAAGGGCGTCAACTTCATCGTCAACGTAGCTGTCGCCGCATACGGAACATGTGTATGTTGTGTAACCGGCTTCTGTGCAAGTGGGAGCTGTTACTACTGCTTCGTAGTCGTGGCCAAGGGCG
>SVSU01000105.1 GCA_015064135.1 Oscillospiraceae bacterium | reverse complement strand
TTCCTTCTCAAAATAGAGCGTAAGAAGGTCGCAGATATTCACATCATCTTCGATAACCAATAATTTTGTTCCCATAACATACCTCACTTTGTCATTATTTTCATATTCAAAACGGATTATTCACAATGTGCTATGGCAACACATTTTTACGCGCCCATGTAATCTCCGTTATAGCTTACAAGAACCGCTTTTTCAACACCCTCGGCAGCCGAGAGCTTATTTACAAATTCGGTTGAACTGCCCGAAAGAGATACTTCGTATGTCAGCTCAATCATATCTCTTATAACAGTCTTTGTCTTAACAATGCTTTTCTTTGTGCCGGAGACAACAATCTCCTCTGCCCTCTTCTCCGCGGATTCATCGGTAAGGGAGAGAACAAGTATGTATTCGCCCGCGCTTTCCTTTGTTTTCACAAAAACTAAAAGCACAGCACCCACAATAACCGAGCCGATGAGTGCCAGAGGGTACATCTTCGCTCCCAGAACGATACCGACGCCAACTGCCCAGAAGAGATACACAATATCAAGGGGATCCTTCACGGCGGAACGGAAACGGACAATGGACAATGCGCCCACCATACCGAGAGAAAGAACTACGTTGGAGGTTACGGCAAGGATAATAAAGGTGGAGATCATGGTCATCGCCACAAGTGACACGCCGAAGGTTTTTGAATACATGACCCCGAGATAGGTTTTCTTGTAAACAAGGGAAATGAGCATTCCGAGCCCGAAAGCAAGTGCCAGTGCAATAAGGGTATCAATAAGAGAAAACTGCACCGTGGAATCAAGAAAGCTGTTCTTGAATATATCCTTGAAAGACATAAAAGAACTCCTTTTCATTTAATTATACAACATCATTGTTATGGATTTTTGAAGTTGTGTTGAAATATATGTGAAAATCAACCGAATTTTCGGCAGACTTCATATTTCGAGAAGGATGAACGCCCCCTTGTGACGGGAGATATCAGAGTGCTGATAATGTCGGGGAGAAAACGGTCATACTTCACCTCAAGCACATCGGACTCACCCAAGGGTACAAGGGGATAAGGTGCGAACAGGTCGGTTTCATACACACCGCTTCGTATATCCGTATCAAGGGTAACGCGGACATTCCCCGGTTCGTAAACAAAGGGAAACCTTGTGTACTCAACAAGGGTTTTCGGCCGAAGGGACTCCCCCTTCATCCTTGCGTAAAGCTCTGCCACAAGCCCCCGTCCGTCGCCTATCATCCAGTCCGTATCGCCCCGGAGGATGCTGTCACATTCTGCCCGTGTCAGCCTTGCCTGATGCTTCTGAGTGAGGTCGCGGTATTTGATTTTTTTCTCAAGAGTAATCACGGCATCCGAACCGTTGTAAACACGGATGCGGAATTTTGCCCTCGGATTTGTCCCCTCTGCCTTTTCGAGAAGGGCGCGATCCTTGTAGTTGTCAAAATACAGGCTTCGTATCACATAAGAGCCGCCTGCCGCATGACGGTCAACGTCCATGAACTTTTCAAGACGACCTTTGAGCATAAGGCAATCCCCCCTTGAGACGGGATATTTATACTCATGGCGATAACCGGGTGATGCCATCCGTGCGCACTCCTTTCCTTTCGGATTCGACTTGTAAATTTTACTGCAATTTTGTGAATTTAATGTGAACAACAGGTGATGTAAGTTTAAATTGTTGCTGATTTTTATAAAACATGGAAAAACAGAGGAAAAACACAAAATATTTCCGCATTGCACCGAAGAAAAGACTTGAAACTTCGGCGAAAACATTGTATAATAAGATAATAATGCGTAATTATGCTAAAAACTATAACGAAAGGAACATGATCCCCGAAAAAGGCGGATCGTTTATGTAATTATGAAACTCGGAATCATCGGACTTCCCAATGTAGGAAAGAGTACACTGTTCAACGCGCTGACAGGTGCAGGTGCGGCAAGCGCAAACTACCCCTTCTGCACCATCGATCCCAATGTGGGCATCGTGCAGGTTCCCGATTATCGTCTGGACAAGCTGGCAGAGATGTACGACCCTCAGCTCTACACCCCGGCAACCGTTGAATTTGTGGACATCGCAGGTCTTGTACGAGGCGCATCAAAGGGTGAAGGTCTCGGCAACAAGTTCCTGTCCCATATCCGTGACGTAGATGCGGTGGTTCATGTGCTCCGCTGCTTTGAGGACGGGGACATTGTCCATGTAGACGGAAATGTTGACCCCATCCGTGACCTTGAGACCATCAATCTTGAGCTGATCTTCTCCGATATCGAAGTCCTCGAGCGCAGAATCGACCGTGTTCAGAAGCTGATGAAGGGAGACAAGACGCTGGCCGGTACACTGGAGCTTTATCAGAGAGTGCTGAAGGCTCTGGAGGAAGGCAAGACCGCAAGAAGCCTTGAATTCACACCCGATGAGATGGTACTTCTCGATGAGGTTTCCCTGCTCACTATCAAGCCCATCATCTACGTTGCCAATGTAAGCGAAGCGGAAGCGGCAGGGGTTTCCGAGGGAAACGAGCTTTACAAGAGAATCAAGGCGGCGGCTGACGAGGAAGGTGCCGAGGTCATCCCCGTATGTGCAGGCATTGAAGCGGAGATCTCCGAGCTTGACGCGGACGAAAAGGCAATGTTCCTTGAGGAAATGGGCATTGCGGAAAGCGGTCTGGATAAGCTCATCAAGGCAAGCTATTCCCTGCTCGGCTACATCAGCTATCTGACAGCAGGCCCCAAGGAAGTCCGCGCATGGACCATTGTAAGGGGCACAAAGGCTCCGCAGGCTGCCGGCAAGATCCACAGTGACTTTGAACGCGGCTTCATCCGTGCGGAGATCGTTGCTTTTGACGATCTGATGGCGTGCGGCTCCATGACGGCGGCAAAGGAAAAGGGGCTTGTCCGCAGTGAAGGCAAGGAATATGTGGTACAGGACGGCGACGTGGTGCTGTTCAGATTTAATGTTTAATATTTCCGACTAACCAAAAACCGGGGCTTATGCAAAGTCCCGGTTCATTTTATTATATTCGCTTCGCAATATGGCACACACCCCGACGGAGACATACTTCCCCTTGACGTGCATGGATTCACGGTTCACACCCTCGAAGGTCATGCCCACCTTTTCCATGACGCGTCGGCTGCGGTCGTTGCCCACCATGTATTTTGCCTCGATGCGGTGAAGCCCCAGCTCGCAAAAGCCGAAGTCGATGACCCTTGACACCACCTCGGGGGCGATGCCCATGCCCCAGAAATCGGGATTGAGAACATATCCCACCTCGGCGGAATTTGACTCCACGGAAAACCGCGTAAAACCGCAGGTGCCGATCATTTTGTAGGTGTCGCGCATAACCACCGCCCAGTCGTAAAAGTCCCCGGCGCGGTATCGGGATTGAAGATAGGTGAGGTATTTGTAGGTATAGGTCTCGCTTTCATGGGGATCCCACAGAAGGTAGCGCGTTACCTCCTCGCGCCTTGCGTATTCAAACATATCGTAGCTGTCGGACTTCATCATTCTTCTGAGGCAGGTACGTCTTGTATACAATTTCGGCGGATCCCTGAATATTCTGCTGATTGCATCTCTGTTCATACATACGGTTCCCGAATAAAAACTTGATATTTCCATTATAGCCCAATTCTCTCCGTTTTGCAATGATATTGTGACAAATTTCCGCCCAAATCCTTATTTATTAACATTTCATCGATTGATAATCCTTGCTTTACATGATATGATATAGAGAAGATGCAAATTCAGGTTCTGCAAATCATGTTTTCCCCGTATGATATATCACAGCGCACTTTCTGTGGGGAGGACACGATGAACAATACGGAAACCACTCATAAGGAAAAAGAATTTATACCGCAGGAAAGCATTTTTTCCGCTTTCATACCTCTGCTGCTCTGTTTTGCCGCAGGGGGTGCCATTGCTTTTTTGGTTGGGGAGAAAACCCTCTCGGGCAGCTTTTCGGTTTCCGCCCCCTTGCCGACAGACTCCGTATTCGGCACACTTTCCGCCCTTGCCGCATACCTCGGCGGAACGGTCAGGCAGACGGCGGTGGTGTTTCTCTCTGCCTTTTTCCTTTATCCCTCATGGGCAACGGTTCCCATAGCCCTTTACAGAGGGGTGTGTATGGGCTTGGCTCTTTTTGCGGTGAGCAGCGGATGCGTTGTGAGCACGGGCTTTCCCGAGCTGCCCGTTCTCCTTTATTTCCCCTCCACTGTCCTTCTCCTGCTTGGTGCTTCTCTTGCCCATTCATGCAGAAGAACGCTGTCCTCAAGCGGTTCCCCCGTACCTGCCTGTGACAAACAAGCGCTCCTTTTCTCATACCTGCGCTCCTTTCTTGTCCTGTCGGGCGCGGTGTTTGCAGTATCGGGATTTGCAATTATATTCTGTTGAACTACGAGGTGGCTTATGCCCTATCCGGATAATCAAAACGAAAGACTTTCCCTTGACGAAATCGAAGAGATGGAGCAGGCGGAGAAGAAAGCACGAAAAAAAGAAGAACGGAAGGCAAGATTCAATCCCTTCGCCAACATAAACCGGGACGGTGCCGGTGTGGAAAAGGACGAAGAGCGCATTGCCGATCATCCGAGTCTGGGTAACTTTTTTGTCCTTCTCGGAAGAAAGCTGAATCAGCTCCTGACGGTTAACCTCATGCTTATCGCAGGAAACTTCCCCATATTCTTTGCCCTTTTTGTCATGGGCGGATATCTCTCCATCCACACCACATCCCCTCAGAATCTTCTGTTTGCTCCCCTCCGCACCGTTGTCATGTTTGATCCCTCCCCTGCCACGGGAGCGTTGTGGTCTATTTTCTCAAGGCAGGCATCCGTAACGGTGCTGACCACGGGAGACTACATTCTTCTCGGCCTTGCCGCCTTGGTCGTTCTGACCTTCGGCCCCGTGAGAGTGGGTGTAACCTACATTCTCCGAAACATTGTCCGCGGCGAGCCCGTATTCCTCTGGCACGATTTTTGGCACACCATCAAGCGCAATCTCCGCCAGGCTCTCATCTACGGCATCATGGATGTTCTCATCGTTTTCCTCATTGTTTATGACATTTTGTTCTTCAATCTGAACTACGGTGCAAACATGATGATGAATATTATGTTCTTTATGAGTCTGATGCTCGCTCTGCTCTATGCTTTCATGCGAATCTACATCTATCTCATGCTCATCACATTTGACCTCAGCATATTCAAAATGTTCAAAAATGCCCTTTATTTCACCGTTCTCGGAATAAAGCGGAACATGATGGCGCTCCTCGGTATTATCCTTGTGCTGAGTGTAAATTACCTCCTCCTTGCGGTGTACTTCCCCCTCGGTGTTATCCTTCCCTTTATCATGGTTCCCTCCCTCTGTATTTTCATCGGCATTTACGCCGCATTCCCGAAGATCAAAGAGATCATGATAGACCCCTATTACGCCGAACACGGGGTTAGCAAAGTTAACTCTGCAAATGCCGAAGAGGACGTATAAACTTCAGAAAAATTAAACGGACACGTATCTTCTCATCCCGAGAGACTGCGTGTCCGTTTTCTTATTTTGACGACAAAAGCTCCGAAACCGTAACAAACTTGTATCCGTCCTCAATGAGCTTTGGCAGAATGACCCTCAGTGCCTCGGGGGTCGGGGAGTCGTGACCGATAAAATCGTGAAAGAGGATAATGTCTCCGCCGCGCACCTCGGAGATAACCTGCTCTGCTATCTTCTCAGAGGGGGTATGCTCCCAATCCTTTGTATCAATGGACCAGAGAACTATGGTGTAGTCATGATCCGCCGCCGCGTCGCAGACTGCCTGACTGTACACACCCTCGGGAGGTCGGAGGAGACGTGAGCGAAAATCCGTATTCTCGAAGATGAGACGCTCCGTCCTTGTGATCTCCGCGCATACCGCCTCATACTGCTCCCGTCTCAGATTTGCATGGCTGAAGGTGTGGTTTCCCACTTCATGCCCCCCGTCCACCTCCGCTTTCACAAGGTCGGGATAATAGTCCACGTTCTGCCCCACCACAAAAAAGGTGGCTTTCACTCCGTACTCATCCAGAATGGAAAGAATCTCGGGGGTGTACCGCGGATGGGGGCCGTCGTCAAAGGTCAGGGCAATCTTTTTAGACTCATTTGTATAACAGGAAGAGAACACCTCGCCATCGTAAAATGCACCGCATCCCACGGACAGGAGAAAAAGTATTGCCGCCAAAATGCATGGAAACGAGAGAGCTTTCTTCATTTTTCCCTTACGCCTCCGCAGTCAGCTCATCAAGCGTTCCGAAGCGATATCCCATCCGTTTCCACTCTTTTATGAGAGAAGGCAATATCTCCGCATTGGTGGCAGATGTGGGATGAAGAAGCAGAATCTCCCCGTTGTGGGTCCCCGAAAGAACCTTATCCATTGCCTTTTCACGAGACATCTGTCGGTTGTTGTCCCAGTCCGCGTAAGCAAAGCTCCAGAATATGGTCTTATACCCCAGCTCCTCCGCGTGAATCAGGTTGGTCTCACTGAATCTGCCCTCGGGCGGTCGGTAGTACATCGCCATGTCATAGCCCGTGTACTCCTTATATATTTCCTCAAGTGCCGCAAGCTCGCGTGCAAAGGCTTCCTTGTCCGTTACAGAGGACATATCATGATGTTTTGCGGTATGGTTGCAGACAAGATGCCCTTCCTCCGCCATCCGCTTCACAAGGTCGGTGTTGGTTGTAATGAGATTATCAAGGATGAAAAAAGCCCCGGGGACATTCTCCGCCTTCAGCGTGTCGAGAATCTTCTCCACATTCCCCTTTTCGTAACCCGCATCAAAGGTCAGGTAAATCACAGGCTCATTCTCCGACACGGTACGGTCGAGAAAATAACCGCCGTGGTCTTCAATAAAGCTCATTTCCGAGGGAATATCCGGCGCCCTTCCG
>SVSU01000002.1 GCA_015064135.1 Oscillospiraceae bacterium | reverse complement strand
GCGGGAATGTCCTTACCGATTACAATGCTTGTGATGTTTGCTCTCTGGCTGTACCAAGGAGCCTTACCTGCTGTGTAATTCGGAATTGCGGATGTACCGGAAACGGTCAGAACACCATTTGCCAGCTGCCATGTGCCGTCTTCGCCGAATGTTCCGCCGATGCCTGTTGCGGGAATTACTTCACCGTCTTCGAGCTTGGTTTCGCATCCGAGACACCATGTGTCACCTGTGTAACCTTCTGTTGTAGCAGTTGCGTCAACAGCGTCACGAACTTCGGTTTCACCTGTATGGTTGTCGGGGTTGATTGCTGTTTCAACTGTTTCAAGAACAGTTTCGCCTGCTTCGTCTGCGTAGTATGTATCGCAGCCTGCGCAGTACCAGTACTCAACGTTACCTGCTGCTGCGCAAGTTGCATCAACTGCTGCAGTGTAGGTCATTTCGTGAGTGTGTACGGGGATTTCGTCCATCACACCGTATACCTGGAATTCACCAACGCGGTTTGCACCGTGGTCGTTGAGGTTGAAGTATCTGAAGTATGTGTACTTAGCTGTGTCTGTTACAGTTACAGTCTTGTAGAGGCCGTTGCCGGGTGTGTAATCACTGTAGTCTCTCCAGCTGTCGAATACATCGAGAGTTACCCAGTTTACGCCGTCATTGGAAGCCTGGAAGTAAGAACCGTATACTCTGTAGTTTGCCTGTCCGTCGGGAACTGCAACATTGATGGTGGAAGCCAGAACGGGAGCAGGGAACTTGATACCGAACCATGTGTTGATTACTTCTGTGTTTGCACTTGCAAAAGCACCGGTAGCGGTGTCACCGTCTGCGATAAGTGCGAGATCAGTAGCAGAAACGCCTGCACCGATGATTTCACCTACGAGAGAACCGTTAACTGCTGTGGAGTTCACGCCTGTCTTAACGATTTCGCCGTTGAACTTAACAACGTTATTCTCAGCACCTGCAACTGCTGCATCTGCTGCGAATACCTGGAACTCAGCCAGACGGTTTCTACCGTCGTCGTTGTAGTTGAAGTATCTGAAGTACTGATATGCTTCGGTGGTCTTTACTTCGACGTACTTGTATACGTCTTCGCCGAACCAGTAACCGCCCTCATCGGGAGTAGCATAGTCTCTCCAGTCATCGAATACATCAAGTGTATCCCAGTTTACGCCATCCTTGGATGCCTGGATGTAGGACCAGTAGATGGAGTTGTGTACTGTGTCGGTGATTCTGAATGCTGTGGGAACGATAGCTTCCGCTGTCTTGATACCCATCCAGTAATCTACAACATCACCGGTGTTAGCGCTGAGGTAACCTGTTGTTGTTGTGTTACCATCGAATGCAGCAGCAATAGACTCGGCTGTTGTGCCTGCACCGATGATTTCACCAACTACGGAACCGCCAACGGATGTATTGTTCATGCCTGTGTATACGATTTCGCCTTCGTATACGTTGATGTTGTTGTCGGGAAGTTCAATTACGATGCCATCGGGACCAAATACCTGGAACTCAGCCAGCCAGTTGCCGCCCTGGTCATTGTAGTTGAAGTATCTGTAGTACTGATATGCTGTTGTGGTGTTGGGCTCGATTACCTTGTAAGCCTCGTCTGCGGGCCAGTAACCGCCTTCTGCGGGAGTTGCATATTCTCTCCAGTCAGAGAGGTCCTTCAGAGTTGTCCAGTTCTTACCGTCGTTGGAGCCCTGAACGTAGGAGCCCATGATTCTGTAGTGCTGTGCAACGGAAAGTCTGATGTAGGAAGGAACAACGGGAGCGTCAAGCTTAATACCGAACCATGTGCTTACATCTTCACCTGCGTTGGAAGCAAGTCTTGTTTCAGTTGCTGTGTCGCCGTCGAATGCTGTTGCTACGGAAGCTGCTGTGATGTTACCACCGATGATCTCACCTACGAGAGATGCATCAACGGATGTGTTGTATGTGCCTGTGTAAACGATTTCGCCAACGTACTTGTTGATGCCGTTTGTTTCGGGAACAACGGGTACATCGGGAGTTTCTTCGCCGTCAACGTTTGTGGAAGCCTTGTAGTTTGTGAATACATAGTTCATACGTCCGAGAGGAGCTGCGTCACCCTCAGTGTAGAAGTCTTCCATTTCGTTGATTGTTGTTTCGGAGTCTGCCCACTTGAACTCGATATCGATTTCCTTGTAGTTGTCGATTCCGAGAACTGTGAGAGGAACAGCTACCATCATTTCGTTGCCTGCAACGCGGATTGTAGCCTCGCCTGCTGTGGACTTACCACTGTCGGAGAGAGCTGCAACAGTTGCTGTTGTTTCGCTTGTGATGGTGTCTGTGATAAGGAAGTCGTAGCCGTACCAACCGGTTGTGTCGCGGTCAACGTTTACATACAGTTCCATCCAAGAGGAATCGTTTACAAAGTATGTTACGTCGGCTGCTGTCTGTACATAGAAGTACAGGTTGGTGTTGTCTGCTGTTACCTTTGCTGCAACGATATCGTTACGTCCGGATTCGTCTGTGTACCATGCTCCGCCGTAACCTTCAGCTGCACGGTTGATTGTGTCGCCTTCAACGTCAGCATATGTTACGATAACATCGTCCCACTGAGCAAGTCGCCTGTGGTGTTGATGGTCTTTCTCATATCCTGAATAACGTCGGGAGCTGCACCCTTCAGTGCCTGTACGTTCTTCGCAAGAATCATGTAGTAGTTGTCGAAGAATGTACCGCGTGCCATTTCGATGTCACGGTTGAACTCGAGAGTAGCTTCGTCAACGAAGATTACTCTGTCTGTGATACCGAGAGAAGCGGTGAGTTCGGGATCCTGACGCTGTGCAAGCCATTCGTTCCAACCTGTGATGAGGACGTAAGGAACATCGGATTCCAGAGCAATGTTGAACTGAGACTGGAAGTTGTAACCGTACTTGTAAGAGTCTGCAGTTGTCAGGTCACGAGTACCAACATAGTTGCCGTTTGCATCGTATGTTGCGTACCAGCTCTTACCGTGGTTTGTAGCGTGGCCGTAGATACCGGATTCGGACATCCAGCCGCCTTCGCCATTAACACCGGAGTGCTGTGAAGGAGTTACGTTGATTGCTTCAGCTTCGCCGTCTGCGTTGTAGTAGATAGCCTGCTTATCGTTCCAGTCGATCCAAGGCCATGCGTTGTCCAACTTTTCGTCTGTGGGCCACTGAGTGTAGCGAACAGTGAAGAAGGAGGAAACGCTTACGTCTGCGGGAGCGATAACCAGAGGCTTGCCGTCAAGCATATACCATGTATCGGGATACAGATTCTTGGAGTAGAAATTGTCATACAGATAGCCAATGGTACCGCTTGCGTTTGTGCGGGTGTAGAAGCAGATTTCGGGAGCATCGAAGCCCTGTTCGTTCAGATTATGAAGAATTTCAGCAATTGTGAGAATTTCATCAATATATCTGTCTGCGTAGCCGTTGGTAAGGTCGAAGTACAGGAAGTCAACGCCTGCGTTGGTGAGGAGTTCCATGTTCTTCTGCTGTACCCATTCGTCGGCTGCAACGTAGTAGCCCCACAGAGGCTCTGTTACGAAGTGAATTTCGCCTACAGGACCCCATCCTTCGTAGTTGGAGGACTTAGCTGCTTCGCCGCCCTCTTCGAGGATCTTTGTGATGTCGTACAGTGTGTCGGTATTACCGTGGTTACCTGCAACGAGGAAGTACATCATACCGATGTCGCGCTTGTCCTCGTTGAGAACGCCTACTTCGTATGTATCAGCCTTGTTTTCGAAGGGCTTGATTACGTCTTCCATGCTGTACATATCACGACCGAGGTCGTCAGTACCTGCAAGAGGACCGTAGAGGTTGTTAACGTTGTTGGGAACGTCGTAGGATACAACTGTTCCGTCGCCGAGCTCGTAGGAGATGGTAACGGTTGCGCCATCCTCAGAAGTTGTCATGGACAGAGTACCTTCTGTGTTGTCGCGGCCTGTTACGTCGATCTCTTCGTAGCTGGGTGTGCCCCAACCTTCGGAAACAACAACCTGGAATTCACCGATGCGGTTTGCACCGTTGTCGTTTCTGTTGAAGTATCTGTAATACTGGTATGCTTCACCGGTGGTTTCGATGAACTTGTAGTCACCTACAACCCAGTTACCGCCTTCAGCGGGAGTAGCATAGTCTCTCCAGTTGTTGATGCACTTGATGGTCTCCCAGTTTACACCGTCATTGGAGCCCTGGAAGTAAGAACCGTAGATTCTGTAGTTTGCCTGTCCGTCGGGAACCTTGAACTTGATCTCGGAAGCAACTACGGGAGTGCCGAACTTGAGACCAACCCATACGTTAATCTCTTCTGTATTGCCGGCAAGAAGTGCGCCTGTTGCGGAAGAACCGTCTGCAATGTTTGCAAGATCAGATGCAGATGCGCCTGCGCCGATGATTTCAGCAGCCTTCAGGCCTTCGCCAACAGTTGCATAAACACCTGTATTAACGATTTCACCGTTATACTTAACTACGCTGTTTTCAGCACCGGATACTGCAGCATCTGCTGTGTATACGCGGAACTCGGACAGACGGTTGCCGCCCTTATCGTTGTAGTTGAAGTATCTGTAGTACTGATATGCTTCGTCTGTGTCAACTTCGACATACTTGAAGTTGTCGTTGCCGAACCATACACCACCCTCATCGGGAGTAGCATATTCTCTCCACTGGTCGCCTGTGTACCAGTCAACCAGAGTTGTCCAGTTTTCACCATCGTTGGAGCCCTGGATATAGGAACCGAGCATTCTGTAATGCTGGCCTGCGGGAAGAGAGATAGCAAATGCTGTGGGCACGATAGCCTCGTCAGCCTTGATACCCATCCAGTAGGATACGTCTGTACCAACGTTGGTACTGAGGTATGTCATGGTGTTGATATCACCGTCGAATGCGGAAGCAAGAGCAGCAGCATCTGTACCGCCGCCGATGATTTCGCCTACAACGTTGCCGTCAACAGATGTTGAGTCAACGCCTGTGTAAACGATGTCTCCTTCATATACATCGAGGGTATTATCGGTAGGATATACACCAAATACCTGGAACTCAGTCAGACGGTTTGCGCCATCATCGTTGTAGTTGAAGTATCTGAAGTACTGATATGTATCGGTTGTGGAAATGTAAAGCTCCTTGTAGGTACCGGGCTCCCATGTACCGCCTTCAGCAGGGCTTGCGTATTCCTTCCAATCGGAATACTGCCACAGTGTTGTCCATGTCACACCGTCATTGGATCCCTGGATGTAGGAACCGGCAATCTTGGACTGCTGTGCGTATGCAGAAGCAGCCAGTCTGAATCTCACGGGAACAACGGGCTTGTCTGTCTTCATACCCATCCAGTAGCTTACATCTGTTCCGTAGTTTGCATCGAAGCTTGCCTGGGTGGCCATATCGCCGTCGAATGCAGCGGAAACTGCCGCATAACCAACGCCGCCGGAGATAACCTCTCCTGCGAGAGAGCCGTCAGCGGATGTTGCGTTTACGCCGGAGTAGTTGATTGTTCCATTGTATGTATCAATGGTGTTGGGAAGAACTACCTCGGGCGCGTCCATTTCACCGTATACATGGAACTCAGCCAGACGGTTTGCACCCATGTCGTTATAGTTGAAATAACGGAAGTAGGTGTATGTATTGGTGTCTGTGATAGTCTTGGAGCAGTAGTCTTCTCCGCTATTCGCGTAGTTGTCGTAATCTCTCCAATCGTTGAAATCAGCCAGTGTGGTCCATGTCACACCGTCATTGGAACCCTGAACGTAGGATCCGTAGATCTTGGACTCCTGTCCGTCAAGAGTCGCGATCTTGATTGATGTTGCAGCAACTGCTGCGGGGAACTTGATACCAACCCAGTTGATAACTTCGTCATCATAGTTCGCATCAAGGTTGATCTGTGTGGTAACGTTACCGTCAAATGCAGCGGTAAGCTGGTCAGCTACTGCACCTGCACCGATAATTTCACCAACAAGAGATCCGTCCACAGATGTGGTGTTTACGCCGGTGGAAACGATTGTTCCACTGAACGTATCAAGGGTGTTTTCGCCGGAAAGAGCCGTTATCGCTGTTTCCGCTGCACCGGCAACCTCAATAGATGCCAATGCTGTTGCCGGCAGTGCGGATGCTGTAAGCAGTGCTGCCAACACGAAAGCTAAGAGTTTCTTTTGCATGGTTCCTCTCCTTATAAAATTGTTTTATATGTTCCGTAACACGGTATCATATACTGAAATTAAACTGTTTTCGCCAAAACACGACGACAAGGGCGCAGTAAAAAGCCGATTTGCATTCAATTCCTTTCTCGAAAAATCTCCAAATCGTCTCTCCACACCCTTTTACTTTTCGCCGATTCTGCCGCTTGCAGGGCAAATCTGAGAGCCATATCCCCTCTCTCTCAGCAAAATCCATCGAAAAGCAAAATGATGTCGTCAAAATATATCCTAAATACACAAATTCATTGTACCACATCTTCCTTTCCTTGTCAACCACTTTATTATGAAAAAATGTATATTTCTCATCAAATTGTCAAAAGTTTTTGAACTGAAGGGGAAATAATTGGTAATGATATTGCCATAATGTTGTTTTTTATCGGCTCAAATCAAGTCTTTCCCTTACTTCCCCTGTAATTGTCTGATTTTATCTCTCAGATACGCCGCTTCTTCAAATCTGAGCTCTGCCGCCGCCTTCTTCATCTCTGCAGTCAGCGCTTCGATCTCGTCTTCTTTTGCCGGGACAGTGCGGACCTTAGCCTCAGCCCCTCTGCCTCTTCCCTTCCTTGACTTTGCGCCCTCCTCGGCAGCACCTATGGAAATGAGCTCGCCCACATCCTTCACGATGGTCTGCGGAGTAATCCCGTGTTCCTCATTGTAGCGCATCTGAATCTCGCGGCGGCGCTCCGTTTCCTCAATGGCCTCCTTCATGGATTTTGTCATGGTATCGGCATACAGAATGACCTTACCCTCTGCGTTTCTTGCCGCACGGCCGATCATCTGCACAAGAGAACGTGTGGAACGGAACAGACCCTCCTTGTCCGCATCAAGAATGGCAACCAGCGTAACCTCGGGCAAGTCGATGCCTTCTCTCAGCAAATTGATCCCCACCAGCACATCAAAAAGACCCAGCCGCAGGTCGCGGATAAGCTCCGTCCTCTCCATGGTCTCGATATTATGGTGGATATATTTGACCCTCACCCCGTTATCGTCAAGATACTCCGTCAGATCCTCCGCCATCTTTTTGGTCAGCGTAGTCACAAGAACGCGCTCGCCTCGCCCTGTCCTCTCTTTGATCTCAAAGATCAGGTCATCCACCTGGGTCTCCACCGGGCGGATCTCCACCTCGGGATCAACAAGCCCCGTCGGACGGATGATCTGCTCCACGATCTGTGAGGAGACCTCCGCTTCAAACTCCGCCGGGGTAGCGGAAACCATGACCACCTGATTCAGCTTATCCGTGAACTCATGGAAATGAAGAGGTCTGTTGTCATAGGCGGAAGGGAGGCGGAAGCCGTAATCCACCAGGTTCTGCTTTCTTGCGCGGTCTCCTCCGTGCATTCCCCTCACCTGAGGAATGGTCACATGGCTCTCGTCGATAAACATGATGAAATCCCGGGGAAAGTAATCAAGAAGGGTAAACGGGGTAGCACCGGGGTCGCGGCCTGCAAATATCCGGGAATAATTCTCGATCCCCGAGCAATAGCCGATCTCGCGGATCATCTCCACATCATATCGGGTCCTTTCCTCCAGACGCTGTGCTTCCACCAGTTGATTCTGCGAACGAAACCAGTCCACCCGATCGGAAAGCTCCGACTCTATCTCGGCAATGGCACGTTCCTTATACTCCATATCCATAACATAATGGGTGGCAGGGTATATGGGAACATAATTGATATACTCGATAACGGAGCCCGTGAGAGGATTGATCTCCGCGATCCTGTCGATCTCGTCCCCAAAGAATTCAATCCGCAGGGCGCGCTCACTGTAACCTGCCGGGAACACCTCAAGGGTATCTCCCCTCAATCTGAAATTGTTGCGCACAAAGTTGATATCGTTTCTCTCATAGCTGATATCAATAAGCTTCATGGCAAGCTCTTCCCTTGATATCTCCATCCCCACACGAACGCCGACGACCTGCCGTCTGTACTCATCGGGGGAACCGAGAGAGTAAATGCAGGACACACTGGAAACGATGATCACATCCCGTCTTTCAAACAGGGCGGATGTTGCACTGTGGCGCAGCTTGTCTATCTCGTCGTTGATGGAAGCATCCTTTTCAATATATATGTCGCGGCCGGGCACATATGCCTCGGGCTGATAATAATCGTAATAGGAAACAAAATATTCAACCGCATTGTCGGGGAAAAACTCACGGAACTCACAGCAAAGCTGAGCCGCCAGCGTTTTGTTATGAGCAAGAACGATAGTAGGGCGGTTCATCTTCGCGATTACATTCGCCATGGTAAAGGTTTTGCCCGAACCCGTCACACCGAGCAAGGTCTGATACTTCATCCCGGCGCGGAGACCCTCGCAAAGCTTTTCTATTGCCTCGGGCTGGTCTCCCGTGGGCTGATATTTGGAAACAAGATTGAATTTATCCATCAGATCACCTCGAAAAAGGTTACATTATTTATATATTATATCATACCTCACATCGTATGTAAATATGTTTGGCGAGGAATAAAAAAACGGACTGCGGAAAGAATAGGAACAGGAAACCGCAGGAAAGAGGATCTCACATGAACGAAACATATTGGAAGACCACCGCCTCGAAGTACCCCACCCTCACCGACGACATCCGATGCAGCTGCCTCGTTGTTGGCGGAGGATTATGCGGTGTACTGACAGCCTACCTCCTCGGAAAACGGGGAGTAGACACGGTTCTCATCGAAAAGGAACATTTAGGTTTCGGGAAAACTATGGGAACAACGGCAAAGGCGACGGTCTGCCACAACATGATCTACACGCGCCTTGAAAAAAGCATCGGCATGGAAGGGGCGCGCCTTTATGCGGAGGCTAATCTGCACGGACTCCGCCTCCTCAGAGAACTGCTCCTCGACGATGGGGCGGCATCCCGAGGCGACTGTCAGAGATCGGATTTTTTCCTTTATTCCATATACGGAGAACGGCGGATCGCGGCAGAGCTCCGCTGTATGAGGGAGTGCGGCATTTTGTGCTCCCCCATAAACGGACGGGAAAGCAGATTTGAACTTCCCCTCCGCATCAAAAGCGGAATTCTTGTAAAGGATCAGCTTCAATTCCCCCCCCTGAAAGCCATACATGATATCGCCTCACGTTCAAATGTGGGAATATATGAAGAAACGGAGGCTGTCTCCGCCATCAGATCTCACGCAGGTTATATCGTCAAAACAAAAAACGGACAAGCTATACAAGCATCAAAAGTAATTGTGGCCACAAATTATCCCGTTCTCGTACCGAGAAATCTCAGTTTCATCAAGCTGTACCGCGAGACAAGCTATGCCGCAGCCCTCACGGGGGCACCTGTGCTCCGCAGTATGTATTTCGGCATTGACGGAGGGTATGCCTATCGCAGTCATGGAAGTGCGCTCATTGTAAGCGGCGAACGGCACAGAACATCCCCCGTTCCAAATGCCGCCGATCGCCTGCTCGAAGAAGCAAAAGCAATGTTCGGCGAGGTAACCCCTCTCTGCTCTTGGTCAAACAACGACTGTTACACCCACGACGGCATTCCCTATATCGGAAAAACAGGGGATGGGCTCTATATCGCCTCCGGTTTCAACGGATGGGGAATGACGAATTCCGCCTCTGCCGCCCTGATCCTTTCCTATCTTGCGGTGGGGGAAAATCTGCCCTTTGCGGGAATATTTTCTCCTTCGCGCAATATAATAAAAAGCGGAGGTGAAAGTCTCGCCCATCATATTTCCATCTCCGCGGCAGGAATGGCAAAAAACCTCACCGTACCCGAGCTTACCGCCGCAGATATTCGCCCCGGCTGTGCAGGCATCGTCTCCCACAACGGCAAAAGAACGGGTGCCTATCGGGACAACGAGGGAAAGCTGCATCTGGTCAGCCTGAAATGTCCTCACCTGGGCTGCTCAATCGCATGGAATCCCGCCGCAAAAACATGGGACTGCCCCTGCCACGGTTCCCGCTTCACCCCCGACGGCATCTGCATCAGCGAACCTTCAACCCAAAACTCATGCGTTGAAAAAACCTCCGCAGAATAACCCAAAACAGTTCCTCGGTCACATTTACTCCATACGGAGGAAGGCTCTCGAAAAAACGTTTCCTTCTTGTTAAGGGAAATACTGTAAATTGTGAAAATATTCTTTTTTATATGCACATTACACACAAATAATGTAGTTTTATGGGGGATTTGTTTATTGCTTTGGGCAAAAGTGAACAAAAACGCATCTTTTGCTCTTGACTAAATCCCTTAGATAAGTTATAATATACAGGTATGCACAATAAAAACAGAATGGGGAATTATTGATACATGGGTATGAAAAAACGGCTCCTCGGAGTCGCGTGTACCATATTGGCAGCTTCCGCCATTGCACAGACGACCATCGCGAATATCCCGGAAACCAACGGCAAAACAGGACTCTTCTCTGCTGCCGCCGCTTCCGTTGACTCCCGTATCGTTGCGGGATGCACACTGACAGAAGAAGAAGCGGCACTCAGGCTCTATTATCTGGGCATGATTACAGGTACGGGAACCAACGGAAGCGGCGGCGTGGACTTTGCTCTCGACCGCGGACTTTCCCGTCTCGAAGCGGCGGTTTTCGCAGTCCGTCTCATGGGCGCGGAAGTTGATGCCGAAGAAGCAAACTATGCTCATCCTTACAGCGATGTTCCCGAATGGGCATCCGCCTATATCGGATATATGTATAACAGAGGGCTCCTCAACTTCATCGGCGACAGACAGTACCGTCCCAATGCGGCTGTCAGCTGTGATGAATTTATGAGTTACGTTCTCCACGCACTGGGCTACCGACTGACAGAAAGGGATTACACCCTGACATCGGCGGCATCCATTGCAAGAAAAGCAAAGATCTGCACAACAGACGAAGACGAAGCCCTTACAAGAGGGGGCGCCTGCATCGCAATGTACAACGCACTTCGCGCCACAATGAAGGATTCCGACAAAATTCTTTCAAACAAGCTGGTGGAATCGGGCGAAATCGGTTACGAAGCAGCCATCTTCCTCCTTTGGAGCGAAAACAAGGAAGAAACGGAAAAATACATGGCGGCCGCAGGATACGGTAAGCAGTGGATCATCCCCGACGGCTACTACACCATTACCGCCAACTCAAACGGCAAAAACCTGAATGTGGCAGCATCGGGAAACAACGCAGACTACGAGGGCGTCGGTGTCACTCTTTGGGATAAAACCGAGGACGCGACCCAATCCTTCCGTCTGGAGCGAACCGAACGCGGCACCTACCTGATCTACTCCGCCGCAAGCAAAAGCGGTTTCGGCAGAGTCATCGGAACCTCCGCAGAAACCGGCAACAAGGCAGGGCTTTATCAGTCAACATCCAAAAATGCCATGGAGTATTACATCGAAGGCTCCGTTGACGGCTCCTGGACCATTGTTTCCGCCGACAACGCAAATCTGGCGCTCTCCTGTTCCACCCCCGACACAAACGGTGCAGCAGTTACCCTGGAAGAACGGGGAAAAGCAGCAAACCAGACATGGGATATCACAAAACACGGCATTACCAATGCCTCAGGCGAGGATATGGCGATATTCTGCTGCAATTCTCTCTCCGTTACTCAGGGAGCATATGACATATACTCTCATCAGAACCAAAATGCTCTCGACATCCAGCCTACGGAAGGCAAAGCATTCGCCCCCTTCCATGCCACCGTTGTTGCTGTTGATCCCACCGAGATCGCCTGCAATGCGGTATGGATTGAAAGCATCTCTCCCGTCAGATACGCAGACGGTACATATGACTACATGACAGTCTGCTTCATGCATGACAACGACATCTCCGATCTGTATGTGGGCAAGGGTCTGAAGCAGGGCGACTGGTTCTACGACAGCGGCACAGCAGGCATTTCCTCCGGAGCACACATCCACGTTGCAGTATATAAGGGAAAATATTCCAACACCATGCACGTCGGCTACGGTAATGTCAACGCAGAGGATGCGTTCTTCCTCCTCGACAACACCTACATCCGCGACGATTACGGACTCGACTGGGTTGTAATCAGCTCCGCGAAGTAATTTCCCTCCAACATAAGCATAACAAAAGAATACGACCTCTCATTTGAGTCATCGTGTTCTTTTTCTTCTCACACAAAAATCCTCCCATCCGAACGACAGGAGGATTTTATAATACAACCTATGTTTTTACTGCTGTTCGACGTTTTCTTCCTTTGCCTTTTTGCGGTTTGCAACGGCACGGGTGGCCAAATCAAGAACCACTACGGAAAGGATGATGGCACCGATTACAATGAAAATGCACGCCATTCCCACACCCATATAGGAAAGGTTGTCAACAAATGCACCGGGATTGAATTTTGTGAAAATATCATTCATTATGCATACCTCCGTTTTAGTGCATGAAGAAATTCAGAATCAAACCGCCTGCAATAACAGATGCGATCTGTCCGGACACATTTACGCCGATGGAATGCATGAGAAGGAAGTTCTGAGGGTCCTCCTTCAGTCCCATCTTGTGAACAATTCGTCCTGACATGGGGAATGCGGAAATACCTGCCGCACCGATCATGGGGTTGATCTTCTTCTTCAGGAACAGATTGAGGAACTTGGCAAAGAGCACGCCGCCCGCTGTGTCGAAGATAAAGGCAAACAGACCGAGACCGAGAATGAGCAGGGTTTCCACAGTCAGAAATTCCTCTGCGGTCATACGGGAAGCCACTGTGATTCCGAGGAAAATTGTAACCAGATTTGCAAGAACCTTCTGCGCTGTTTCGGAAAGTGAATCCAGAACGCCGCACTCGCGGATCAGGTTGCCGAACATCAGGCATCCGACAAGGGTTACGGAAGCGGGTGCTACCAGACCTGCAAGGATGGTGATGATGATGGGGAACAGAATCTTTGTTGTTTTGGAGATTTCCTTTCCCTGATAATCCATACGGATCATGCGCTCCTTCTTTGTGGTGAGCAGACGAATGATCGGAGGCTGGATAATGGGAACCAATGCCATATATGAATATGCCGCCACCATAATAGCAGGCAAATATTTGGAGCCCAGTTTGCCGGCAACAACGATCGCTGTGGGGCCGTCTGCCGCACCGATAATGGCAATGGATGCCGCATCATTGATGTCGAAGAATACGGATGCCAGACAGAGAGTAAAGAAGATACCGAACTGAGCCGCCGCACCGAAGAGCATCAGTTTTGGGTTGCTCAACAAAGGAGAAAAGTCGATCATGGCACCGATACCGATAAACAGGATCAACGGGAACAACTCCGTGGAGATACCGAGATCAAACAGCCTTGACAGCATACCGACCTCTGCCTCTCCATTTTCCGCGATCTGCGTAATCGCACCGGAAAGAGGAAGGTTTACAAGAATCGCTCCAAAGCCCATGGGCAGAAGCAGGGTGGGTTCCATTTCTTTCTTGATGGCAAGGAAGATCAGCAGACCGCCGATAACCCACATAACCAACATACGCCAGTCAAAGTATTGAAAATTTTCGTAGAGAATTTCCATAAAAACGTCCTTTCAAATGTACTCGTTTCGCGTTCAACCGAACGCAAATCGGCATAAAAACACAGCAATAGCAGTATCGAACCAAAATCCGACACTGCTATGCTTTCTGTTCCTAATTATATCATATTTTTTAACAAATACAATGTGCGACAGAGATAATTAACACATTGTTCACACTTGTCGCAACACGCACAAGAAATGCAGATTTGACAAATTCGGGATGTCGAGGACGTCATCCCCTACATAATTTGCGAATCAGTTTTCTACTGCAGCTCGGAGTTTTTTCCGTCAGGGAAAAACTCGGTAGTGCGGCAGCTGTGCTTCAATTTAGTTTCTCTGTATGTGATAACAAAGCCAACCTGCAGCTCGGAGTTTTTTCCGTCAGGGAATAACTCGGTAGTGCGGCAGCTGTGCTTCAATTTAGTTTCTCTGTATCCGCACGTCAGTGCACGTCACTCATCCAGATTAAGGAGACGGATGTCGAGAGCTTCGCTGTCGTCCTCATCGCCATCCTCCATGTTGTCTGCGTCATCAAAGTCCTTGCCTTCTATATCGTTCTTCACGCCCTTTTCCTTGATGCGTCTCTCCAGCTCTGCCATGAAGGAGGGATCCTCGTCCAGCATAAGACGGGTCTTTTCCCTGCCCTGCGCCAGTCTGTTTCCGTCGTAGGAGAACCATGCACCACTCTTTTCCACAATGCCCAGATCCACCGCCATATCAAGCACTTCGCCGGATTTGGCAATACCGGTGCCGTACAGAATGTCAAACTCCGCCACCTTGAAGGGAGGAGCCACCTTGTTTTTAACAACCTTGCACTTCACTCTGTTTCCGTATGCCTCGGAGCCGTTCTTCAGAACATCCGATTTGCGGATATCGATTCTCACGGATGCATAATACTTCAGCGCGCGTCCGCCGGGGGTCGTCTCGGGGTTGCCGTACATCACACCCACCTTCTCGCGGAGCTGGTTGATGAAAATTACAATACAGTTGGTCTTTGCAATGGTGCCCGACAGCTTACGCAGTGCCTGAGACATCAATCTTGCCTGCAGACCCACATGAGAAGCACCCATATCCCCCTCGATCTCCTGCTGAGGAACCAACGCCGCAACGGAGTCGATGATTACAATGTCGATGGCACCGCTTCTTACCAATGAATCGCATATTTCCAGTGCAGCCTCTCCGCTGTCAGGCTGGGATACGAGCATATCGTCAATGTTTACGCCAAGATTTTTCGCGTACACGGGGTCAAGAGCGTTTTCCGCGTCAATATATGCCGCTGTTCCCCCTGCCTTCTGCACCTCCGCCACAGCATGAAGAGCCAGAGTGGTCTTACCTGAGGATTCGGGACCGTAGATCTCGATAATTCTGCCCTTCGGAAGACCGCCGATTCCCAGCGCCAGGTCAAGTGAAAGGGAACCCGTGGACACTGCGGATACGTTCAGTCTGGATGTCTCGCCCATCTTCATGATGGTTCCTTTGCCGAAATCCTTCTCTATCTGGCTGATGGCTGTCGCCAATGCCTTCTGCTTCTCCTCCGCTGTTCTCTCCGTGTAATTTATCCCTATGTTGGGTTTCTTATTCGCTGCTTTTGCCATCTTCTCAAAATCCTTTCTTTACATCATTCTCGCCGAACATATTTTCGTTATTTCTATTATATATCACTTCACTGAAAATATCAAGGTTTTTCAAAAAAATTCACAAAGTGTTCTGGCGGCAGTGCAGCTTTTCTTGATTATGCTGTTGCTTGCCGCATCTGCCACAAAATCAGAGGGAGGTTCTGATGCAAAATCAAAGGAGGGTGCCGTATTTACAATGCAACGCCCTCCCATTTTATTATGCCTCAAAACTTACCGCAGAGCAAGGATTTTGGCACGAGTAATAAAAACAATAATTGTAATCTTTTGCACAAACCAATACAGCAGTCGGACCGTCGACTCTGCCGCCTTTTATCTATCCTCAATATTCACATATTTTCTCGGCTCTTTCACATTGATGTATGCAGGGCGGATAATTTTGCCGTTATTCTGAATTTCCTCAATTCTATGAGCACTCCAGCCTGCAATTCTTGCGATTGCAAAGATGGGAGTGTACAGCTCATAGGGGAGCTTGAGCATTTTATATATCAAGCCGGAATAAAAGTCCACGTTGGCGCTGACACCCTTATATATCTTACGCTTTTCGCTGATGATTTCGGGCGCAAGTCTTTCTACCGCTTCATACAATGCGTAATCTTCATCACATCCTTTTTCTTTTGCCAAATCTTTAGCACATATCTTCAAAACATCTGCTCTCGGATCGGACTTGGAATATACAGCGTGTCCCATGCCATAGATTAAACCTGCGTTGTCAAATGCTTCTTTGTTCAGAAGACGCAAAAGATACGCTTTAATCTGATTTTCGTCTGTGGTGTCAATAGATTTCTTCATATCATCAAACATCTGGACGACCTTGATGTTTGCACCGCCGTGTCTCGGTCCTTTAAGAGAACCGAGTGCCGCCGCTATTGCAGAATAGGTGTCTGTTCCCGATGAAGTGACAACGTGAGTGGTAAAGCTTGAATTATTACCACCGCCGTGTTCAGCGTGAAGAACAAGTGCAAGGTCAAGCACCTCTGCTTCAAGCGGAGTAAAATGACCGTCTTTACGAAGAATATGGAGTATATTTTCTGCCGTTGACATTTCCGGCTTGGGGTATCGGATATGCAAGCTTTTGAAAAGATGATAATGCCTGTATCCATGATAACCGTACACCGCCAAAAGCGGGAACATAGCTATAAGCTGTAAGCTTTGCCTGAGTACGTTTTCAACCGATGTATCGTCCGGATTTTCGTCGTATGAATACAGTGCGAGAACACTTCTTGAAAGAATATTCATCATATCCTTGCTGGGTGCTTTCAGTATCATATCACGGACGAAGGACTGCGGAAGGCTTCTGTAATCAGCAAGTGTTTTCTTGAATCTCTCAAGTTCATCCCTTGAGGGAAGCTCCGAAAACAAGAGAAGATATATCGCTTCTTCAAAACCAAATCTACCTGTTTTTTGAAAGCCATCGACAAGATCCTTGATGTTATAACCTCGATAATACAGTTCTCCTTCGCAAGGAATGGTTTCGCCGTTAAGTCCTTTTGCCTTTGCTTTGATGTGAGAGATTTCTGTAAGTCCGGTTACAACCCCGTTGCCGTCAAGGTCACGGAGTCCACGCATTACATTGTGTTCCGGATACATTTCGGTTTTAATGTGATTGTTGCTGCACGAAATTGCCGCAAGTTCTTTTATATATTCCGTAATTTCCGAATAAGATCTGTTCAATGTTTTTTCTCCTTGTCGCGTATATGCTGTGTGTGGATTTTTCATATATTATACAGGTTGATATTGTATTGGTAATTACAATTCTGTAAACACATCCTCCGGGGAATTGTTTCGAGCAGTCAATTTCATAAAAGTTCACCTCTCACAGTCATTACACCACATCCATTTCCCAAAATCAATCGGTTTTTTGGGGAAATAGACTTCCTCAAATAAGTATTCCCCCTCCCCAAAAAAATTTTTTAAAAAAATCTCAAAAACCTATTGACAAACGAGATTTATATGTTATAATATAGTCGTAAGATAAATGATACTGAGTCTTGTTAAGGAGCCTGAAAGTGAAAACACGACGAAACACAAAACAAAAGGCCGTGATCCTTGAGGCTCTCTGCAAACTGAACTGCCACGCTTCGGCGAGCATGGTATACGAGGAGGTTCGGAAGGACAATCCCACCATCAGCAGAGCAACGGTGTTCAGGGTACTGTCGGACTCAGCGGAGGATGGGAAGCTGCTCAGAATCCACTTTACAGGGGAAGACGATCGGTTTGACATCACTCTGAAGCCGCACTACCATATTTCCTGTCCGAAATGCGGATATGTAGCGGATGTGGAGCTGTGCGGCATGAAGGATCCCACGGAATATGTTGCAGACAGCGCAGGATTCGCAGTGCAGTCGCACAATCTTGAATTCATCGGTCTATGCCCCAAATGCATAGCGGAAAGCGAAATTCCCGGGCAATAAGCGCCCGAATAAACAATAAAAATTCATTTAACTAAAGGAGATAAAGTTATGAAAAAGTGGAGATGCTCAATTTGCGGCGAAATCGTTGAAGGAGAACACGCCCCCGAAAAGTGCCCCCTTTGCAAGGCACCTGCTGAAAAGTTTGAAGAAATTGTTGAAAACGGCGAGCTGACATGGGCGGCTGAACACGAGGTTGGCGTAGGCAAGGCAGAGGGTGTTCCTCAGGAGATCATCGACGGTCTGCGCGCAAACTTCAACGGCGAGTGCACCGAGGTTGGTATGTATCTGGCAATGGCAAGAGTTGCACACAGAGAAGGCTATCCCGAAATCGGTCTGTACTGGGAAAAGGCAGCATACGAAGAAGCTGAACACGCGGCAAAGTTTGCAGAACTTCTCGGAGAGGTTGTTACCACATCCACAAAGAAGAATCTGGAAATGCGCGTAGAAGCTGAAAACGGCGCTACCGCAGGCAAGTTCGACCTGGCGAAGATGGCAAAGCAGCACAATCTGGACGCGATTCACGACACCGTTCATGAAATGGCACGCGACGAAGCAAGACACGGCAAGGCATTTGAAGGTCTGCTCAACCGTTATTTCAAATAATCGCTCATAGCAAAACCCTTGTAAATCAAGGAAAAACGGCAATATAGCACCAAAAGGTATGCAGAGTTTTTCTGCATACCTTTTTTGTGTGACCTTTGTGTTAAATATCTTTTGTGCTAAAAGCTCACTCATATCAATTCTCGTCTGGGTCATTCTTTCCATTATTACTCAGGGTAAGAGTCATGCGTGCTGCAGTAGTCAATAACCATTCTTCGCCGGCTTAATATATATCTTATGAGCAAATTTTCGGCCCCCTTTCGCGGATCATTTTTGCAACCAATCTGTGAACATTTAGCACAGCACATTGAGAATTCCACATATTCATGGTATAATAATACTTGAAAAGTATCTTTGGGAAAAGTTAGACAAATTGGAATTTACTGAGACAGATAATCTTTAATCAAGGGGATTTTTGAATGAAGAAGTTCATAATTTTGATAACAACTTTAATGTTTTCGGCATCAATCGGACTGCTCGGCTGTGCAGGGGACTCAAGAAAAACGGTTACCTCATTTGATATGATTACACTTACTGTGCAAGGAATGAGAGGCACCAGTGTGTATGAAATCGCAGACAAAGACGGAAAAACAGAACTCAAGCGTTTCAGAAAAGTGTATTCAAATGGAGAAGATATTCTTGAGCTTGAAGCAAGTGCTGCTTGTGACACAAATGGTTTTATTGAACTTATGAATAACTGCGGTGTAATTCGTTGGGACGGATTCCACGGCAAGCACCCGAAAAATGTTAAGGACGGGATAATGTTTGACTTCAAGGCTGCTGTAAACGACGGACAAAACATACACGCCGATGGTTCTGAGAATTTCCCTAAGGGTTACAGAAATTTTGTGCGAGAGCTTGATAAAATGCTTGCAGAGTACGAAAATGACTGATTAGTAAATTTCAATTTACCCGAACATTTTATGGGGCTGCTGCACCAAGGTAGCCAACAAAAAACAAAAAACGACCGGGTTATCCGAAAAAAGGATAGCCCGGTTGCTGCTTTTGCGGTATAATAGAGGCGACCCAAACCCCACCGAAAGAAGGAAATACCTGAAATAAGCTGTTACCCCGTTTACTTCGGAGATTCTCCTTCAAGGCGGTCTCGGAATCCGAGTTTTTACAAGTGGAAAAAAGAATCGGCAAAAACATCCGTACATTTCGTGAACGCATTGGCATAACCCAGGAACTTCTCGCCACAAAATTACAACTTCGCGGCTGTGACCTTACCAGAAGTGCTGTTGCAAAAATCGAGGTTGGTCAGCGGCACCTTTACATTGACGAAGTTATTCTCATCAAAGAAATACTGGACGTGTCATATGAGGAACTCCTCTCCTGACACCTTTGGAAAACAAAAAATGTGCAGATTATCCGACAAATCTGCACATTTTTTATTTCATCCCATTAACCCTTCACATTGTAATCCGCCGCAAGGAGGTTCATCGCCTTCAGCAGTTTGTGGATGTAAACGAAGGGGCCTACAACGATAAGGCTGCCGAGGATGCTCCATCCCCAGTATGTACCTGCGCTGAAAGGATATGCAATACCTCTTCGATTCAGCTCATCGCCGATTCTGTTGCTCAGTCTGTGATACCATACAAGGGGAACGATACCCAAAGTAAGACCTGCAAAAATGAAGAACACAAGGCAGAAGTGCATTGTCTTCTTGCCGTCGTATCTTCCCGCAATAACGTTGATATCCGTACTGACTGCGGACATCACCACCAGGCCGTAAATGCCGAAGGTGATAAGGGACAGGAAAATATACTTCGCCAAGCCTCTGTTTGTGCTTAACTTTCCGACAGGTCCTGTCTGTGTGGGAGCCGCACTGCAGCCGCAGCTCATGCATGCAGCCGCATTATCCGCGAGCTGTGCTCCGCATTTTGAACAATACTTCATAATGTCTCTCCTTAAAAAAATTTATTTCGTATGCCCCGTTTTCCCGGAGCAGTAACGACATTTGATATGAAAAGTTTATCTGAATCTTTCGGACTCAATAGAATCAACTTGCACCTTGGAGAATTTTCCGTAAGGGAAATTCTCGGGAGTGGGGCGGTTCGCTTACAAATCAAACTGCACGTTATCCCCACTCGATATATTCAAGCTATACGTTGGAAAAAACCGATCACCGCAGGTGATTCAAAATGGTGGGACCCATTTTGAAAGGTTTTTTCGGGAGTGGGGCGGTTCGCTTACAAATCAAACTGCACGTTATCCCCACTCAGTCGTCCATACACAGCATACACACTCCTGCTATGGTGTTGACAAAAAGCAGAGTGCATATTTTCATTCCCACACCGATGGGACGATTTTCATTAAGGGAATTAAACACCGAAATTGTCATGGGAATACACCATAACAGAGGTAGGATCATCCATCCCTGAGAAATACAGCCGAGGATCATAAACACCTTTACCACCGTACCGAGGGTGTCGTCCCGCTGATTCATACGGCGATTGCGAGGATCCTCAACACTGCATCCGCAATGCACACAGACTACCGCTTCTTCGTGGATCTGTGCACCGCAGTGCGTACAATATTTCATAAAATACCTCCATGCCGAAATTCTGCGATGTCAATCATGTTAAAACATCATTCTCTCGGAAAAGTATATATAAAGTATACACATAATATTGAAAAATGTCAATAGAATATTCTCTTTTTACACCAAATTGATGCCAAATACGACAAAAAAGTGCAGATCTTCAATGAAAATCTGCACTTTTTCAACTTGATATCACCCCAAAAAGGTAGGACAGTAACGCCGACTTTCCCTATTACAGCTTGTTTCTGATGATCTTTCCGCTGACGGTTTTCGGCAGTTCCGTACAGAACACTACGATTCTCGGGTACTTGTAAGGTGCGGTGTTCTTCTTTACATACTCCTGAATTTCCTTCTTCAGCTCGTCTGTCGGCTCTGTACCACGGGTGAGAACGATGGATGCCTTTACCACCTGACCGCGTACCGGGTCGGGAGCAGCGGAAACTCCGCATTCCAGTACATAGGGCAGTTCCATAATAACATTTTCGATCTCGAAGGGACCGATGCGGTAGCCGGATGACTTGATAACGTCGTCCTTACGACCAACATACCAGAAGAAGCCGTCCTCATCGCGCCATGCAAGGTCGCCTGTGTGGTAATATCCGTCATACCACGCCTCGGCGGTCTTTTCTTCATCCAGATAATATCCCATAAACAGACCGCAGGGTACCTTGTCCGCTGTTCTGATAACGATTTCTCCCGTTTCACCGACGCCAACATCTGCTCCGTCGGGATCAACCAGATGCACATCGTAAATGGGACAGGGTTTACCCATGGAGCCAACCTTGTGGGATGCACCGACCAGATTTCCGAGGAGGCAGGTGGTCTCACTCTGACCGAAGCCTTCCATGATCTTCAGCCCCGTCGCCGCCTCAAACTGCTTGAACACCTCGGGATTCAGTGCCTCGCCTGCTGTGGTGGCGTGCTGGAGGGAGGAATAGCTGTACTTTGACAGGTCGTCCTTGATGAGCATACGGTACATGGTAGGCGGCGCACAGAATGTGGTGATGTGATACTTCTCGAACATGGGCAGGATCTGTGCGGCATCGAATCTGTCGAAGTCAAACACGAATGTTGCCGCCTCGCAGAGCCACTGACCATACAGCTTACCCCACATGGACTTTGCCCAGCCCGTTTCGGAAATGGTGAAGTGGATTCCCTCGGGGTCTACGCAATGCCAATACTTTGCGGTATGGAAATGACCGAGGGGATATTTATGATTGTGAATTGCAATCTTGGGATATCCCGTTGTACCCGATGTGAAGAATGCAAGAAGGGGGTCGTCTCCGGCAGGTGCATCCTCGGTACGCACATACTTACGGGTGAAGAGCACACTTTCCTCGTTGAAGTCGTGCCAGCCTTCCTTTGTGCCGTTTACCATGATCTTTGTCTTGAGCTCGGGACACTTATCGGCAACCATATCGATCTGGTTTGCGGTGTCCCCGTCTGCGGTACAGATAACGGCGGTCACATGAGCCGCATTGAATCGGTACTCAAAGTCGTGGGCAACAAGCTGACAGGTTGCGGGAATGGCAATGGCGCCCAGCTTATTAAGACCCAGCATTGCATACCAGAACTGATAGTGCCGCTTCAGCACCAGCATAACCGTGTCGCCCTTCTTGATACCGAGGGACTTGAAGTAGTTCGCGCACTGTGCGGAGCCTTGCTTCATATCCTTGAAGGTCAGTCGCTTGTCGGTCACGCCGTCGTTTGCAACATACACCATGGCGAGCTTGTCGGGCTTTTCCTCACCGAGAGCATCCACCACATCAAAGGCAAAGTTGAACTTGTCCTCATTCTTAAAGGTGATAGATGTGGGTGTGCCGTTTTCATTTTCCTCAACATCAACGAACTTACGCCAGATACGCTCGCTTGACTTTTCGTCCACCCTGGTCTTATATTCGGGCTTCTCTGCCGCAGGGATGGAGAACTCGGGAATGGGCTCACCCGAGGGATTGAGCACGATGGCATAGAACACGCAGTCCTCTCCGTCAACGGCAATCATACCGTGGGGGATAGAGCTGTCGTAATAAATGGAGTCCCCGGCATGAAGGATCTCGCGGTGCTCACCGATCTGAACCTTCAGCGTACCGCTTACCACGATGTCGCATTCCTGACCGTCGTGGGTGGTCATCTCGATATCGCGGCGAAGAGCCTCCTCTTTATATTCCATCTTGACATACAAAGGCTCAGCGATTCTGTTTCGGAAGGAGCCGGCAAGGTTGTGATACACCATACCGTGTGCTTCCTCAATGCGCTGACCCATGCCCTTACGAGTAACAACATAGGTAGCAAGGGTCGGAGACTTACCTTCGATAATATCGGTTACGTCCACATTGAAAGCCAGGGCACAGCGATAAATGAAGGCAAAGTTAAGGTCACTTCTGCCCTCCTCGCAGGCAATGTATTCCGCCGCATCAACGCCCGTTTTTGCCGCCATATCCTCGACGGTGTAGCCTTCAATTTCACGAAGCTCTCGAATTCGCCCCGCCATTTCGTGGATCTTAAAATCAAGTCCGCTGATCTGATGATTCATAATTACCTCCTTGTAGGGGGAGGGGAACGATAGGGGGTTCACCCCTAAAACCCCGCCTGGGGACCAGTCCCCAGACCCCGAACTGTTGGGATTTTTTTGATACAAAAAATATCGTCTGCGTTCATTCGGGAAATAAAAAACGTCCCAAAGAAACACGAATTTCTTTGAGACGAACAAATACAAATTGTCCGCGGTACCACTCAAATTGCGCCTTTTTGCGCCACTCAGGCTCCATCAAGCCGTATGCATTCACGCAGCAGTCACGGAAAGGTTCTACTTGCGGTTTTGCCGACTGTTTGGAAAACTCCTCCCCAAAACTGCCGCCTGCCCATATGGCACCGCTTTCTTCCTTTCGGCTAAGGAGCTACAGACCAAACAGAACGCTTCAATGGCTCGCACCGCCGTCGGACACACCCGACTCCGCCATCTCTCTGTGGAAGTTTCCGCATGACTCTCTCCGTCATCGCCTTTGTTTTTTGATTATACCGTATTTTTCGCCGTTTGTCAAGGGGAATTTCAAACATTTTCATCTGTACATTATTCGATACGGAAAAAACATCCTAAAAAAGCGATTTGTTGTCATTTTTGTGCGTCTAAATGTCATTTTCGGCACTATACCTTCCCAAAAACAGATGGTATAATTAAATCGTAAGGGGCCCAACAAAAATCCACACTCTAACTTTCACAAAAGGAGAATCAAATCATGAAAAAAAGAATCATTTCCACCATTATGGCACTTGTTATGGCATTTTCAGTTATGACCGTTTTATCCGTATCCTCTTATGCCGCATATTCCGCTGTCCAAATGAACGTAAGTTCAAGCCCCTGCTCCGCAAATCTCTCCGCTTCCTCGCTCCCTCAAAGCCAAACTCCTTCGCAGGGCGACACATACTACATCAACCTGGCAGCAACAACAGACTTTAAACTGGATCGCGCATCGTTTTATGTAAAAGCTCCCGGACAGAGTTCCTTCTCCTGCATTTACACATATGATCCGAGCGGTTATTTCAGATGGGTGAACTGCTCATATAATTTCAGCAAGGCAGGAACATACACCGTGCGCATCGAAGCTCTCCAGACAAACGGAGCACAGGGCTACGGTGAATTCTCTTTGGATGTTAAAGCAAAAACAGGTACAAGCTCATCCGGCAATACATATTCTTACAGCGGCTCCATATTCAATGTAGTCCCCAATTTAAATCCCAATTATTGCTATAATCAGAATAATTATTCCAGATTCATTAACTGTTACAACAAAAATGTCGGCTGCACCGCTACGGCAATGTGTACTGCCTATTCCATCTATCACAACACAACTCTCAGCCCCAACAGTGTCAAATGGACTGGTATAACCCACTGGGAATACTGTACATATTATTCCGATTCTTCAAAAACCTATACCGGTGATTATTCACACACACAAAGTCAGGCATTAACCGCGGCATACTATTCCATTCTCAGCGACAGGAAGCCAATCATTGTAGGTGTCAACGGCTCCGGAAGTCGTCATGTTGTAACCATCGTGGGTGTAAAACAGGGCGCAGACAGAAACAATCTGAAGCTCAGCGATTTTCTGATCGTAGATCCTGCGGGCGGAACCATTGAATCTCTCAGCACTTACAGCTCCATTGACAGCTGGTGGGGAATCAGAGTTCCCAGATAATTGCCGAACAAACAGTTTATCCTTTTCCATAAAAAACAGGCCGACGGACAAGCAAAATGTACGTCGGCCAATATTTTTTCAAATCTCACTCTACGGGAATGGGGTACACATCGGGCAGAATACTATGCTGGAACAGGAGCAGTGCATCGTCGATGTCAACCTTTTCGTTTTCATCGAAATCCACGCTGCCGATATAGGGCATATCATACACATCGGGAAGAATACTGTGCTGGAACAGGAGCAGCGCATCGTCGATATCCAGCTTTTTATCCCCGTTCAGGTCGCCCCTCTCCCTGTCGTCAATACGGACTCCGTCAAGGTCGGTGATATCGTGGGGCGCAAATGTGACCGCAGCCATCCCATCGCTTTCAACCGCAAGTTCTGCCGCAACCCCCTCTGCATCTCCCGATGCTGTAATGGCACCGTCGTCGGAAAGACCAAATAGCAGCTCACCGCCTTCCGCTGTACCTGCCATGGAAACTGCAGAATACTCTTCGCCGTCCCCATCGGTAACGGAAACCTCAAAGGAAGCGTTCTCCGACAGATGAAGCTTGATTTTGTTCTCCTCCGCATCCACGGTATAGGAGGACGCATCATCCGTCGTAATGCTGATGGTTTTGTCTGCCATACGGTAGGTCACCTCAGCATCGCTTCCTCCGCTTGCCGTGATCTCACCCGTACCAAATACCACCCTGCCGTCGAAATGTGAGTTCTCCTCATCGGGAATGTATCCGCTCCATACATGATATTCCACATCGCTGGTCACGGTCTCCTCCGCCATGTTGACAGAAAAGACTTTATCCCCGTGGGTCAGCGTAACAGCCTCGGCGGAAACATCGGCAAATACCGTATCGTCAAGGGAGCCGAGGAGCAGCGTACCGTTGATAAAGGAATTGCTGAACTTTGTTACATCGTAAAAGTTTATGTTGCTGAACAGGGGAACCATGTCCCATGTGCCGCCCCACCATTTATCTGTGCTTCTGTTGACACAATAGAACCATGCTCCCGTTGTGGGGTTCACATAAAGGATGGAATCGGCATGCCCGCCGTACCACTCTGCCGGGTTGGGGTGTCCCGTTCCGTCGTAGGGGTAGTTGGGGTCATATACGGGAATACCGTAATATCCGCCCTCACCGTTAAAGGTTGTCTCCCACACGGATGCGGCGGTATTCGTTACAAGGGCGTGTCCGCTTAAACCGTTGGAAATGGTGATAACAAGGGGTGTGGGGTCGTTTCCCCTCAGATAATCGATAAGGGAATTGAATCGGCTGCTCTGATTGCCCGATGCAAACAACTCACTTTCATCGCAGTTTTTGGACATCTGGCTGACCTGCAGTCTCTCAATAAGCGCCACCACCTCATTTGTCTGATTGAGCGCATTGGTTTTCTCTGCCCTGACATCGTAACCGAAGAGATTCAGACAATCCCCGGATTTGCTGAAATACCGCTTCAGGTCGATTATTCCCTCATAATAAAGAACAGCGGATGCCGCCATACCGAAGCAGTTGCCTCCCCACTTGCCGTCTACTATATTGATAATATGCCCCGGAATGTCTGCATACACCTCCGTATAGCGGGACGAGGGAATGGCATAGTTCTTGGGGTAAGAAAAGCCTGCACGGGAATTAACGACAGACCAGCCGTCGTACATGACCTCAAATCCCGACAATGTGGGTGTGGGTGGCTTTGGCACTTCATAAGTACCCCATTCGCAGATAAAGCCCACCGTATCGGAGGTATAGAATGAATCCGTGGGGTGGTTGTTGTCGTTGAAGTTGTCGTTCCACGAATATACTCTGCTTGAGGGAAGGGCAGGATTTACCTTTTTCTGAATCTGACCGTAGGATTCCACCTTTCCGTCGCCGCGAGTTTTGGCATTTGGTTCGCCCGAATCCCAGTTGGTATAGGAAACAGCCTCTCCCGTCACCCACTCCCATGTGCCCGAGTCCTTTGTCAGACCGATCCAATACTGATTCTTGAATGCGGCCAACGATATGACCTCTTTGACGTAATTCTGTTCAAGGGAAGAGGTGATGGTGGCAAGATAACCGCCGTACCTCTCGCAGAATGCCTGCGCCTCCTTCCATGTCAGCTTCTCGTTCTCGTAAGAAGCGTACACATGGCCGTTGGACGCAAAAAAAACGGAAACGGGCTTCGGTGCATCGTTGGGCATGAAGCTGACGGCGGACACCGTCTGTACCCCGATTCCAAACACAAAGGACAGGGCAAGCACAAGCACAAGAATTCTTTTTTTCACGGAAAAAGTCCTCCATTATCAGCGAATTTCATATTGTTTCTTAAATTATACCATATTATTCCCACTTTGTAAACCAAAAACGAGGCAAATGCTCACCTCGTTTTCGTAATATTCTAATTTATCCGATGGTATAAGTTGTACCTTCCTTGGAATCCTTCAGTGTCACACCCATGGCGGTAAGTTCACCTCTGATCTCATCGGCTCTTGCATAATTTTTTGCCGCCTTCGCCTCAGCACGTTCCGCTATCATGGCTTCGATCTTCGCCGCAAGCCCGGGGTCGATATCGGGTGCCGCACCTGCTTCCTCTTCCTTTGCCGCAGATGCCAGTGCCGCCGCCTTTTCAAGGAGGGACAGGGACATAACGGTATCAAAATCCGCAATCAGCTTTCTCTTTGTGGCATCGTTGGTCTTTGCCTTCAGCACATCGTAAAGAACGGTCACTGCAAGGGATGTGTTAAGGTCGTTATCCAGCGCTTCCTTGAAATCCGCGGTGTACTTGTCATATGCTTCGCCGTCGATCTCACCGTCGTTTTCCTTGAGAGATGCAATCCTCTGGAGCAGCTTTGTGTATGCCGCCTTTGTGTTGTCCATGCCTTCCCATGAGAACACAAGGGACTTTCTGTAATGAGACTGGAGGCAGAACAGACGGTAAATCAAGGGGTCATATCCCTTTTCCTCAAGGAGAGACACGGTAAGAAATTCACCCTTGGATTTGCTCATCTTGCCGCCCTGGGTATTCAGATGATGCACATGGAACCACTGGGGACACCATTCGTGACCCAGATACGCCTCACTCTGTGCGATCTCGTTGGTGTGGTGGGGGAACGCATTGTCGATACCGCCGCAGTGGAGATCCAGATACTCGCCGTTGTGCTTCAGGGAGATAGCGGAGCACTCGATGTGCCATCCGGGATAACCGACACCCCAGGGGCTGTCCCACTTCAGCTCCTGATCCTCAAATTTGGATTTGGTGAACCAGAGCACAAAGTCGCATTTGTTTCTCTTTGCGGTATCCTCCTCAACGCCCTCGCGGACACCGACTTCCAGATCCTCCGCATCGTGCTTGTTGAACACATAGTATTCCTTCAGCTTGGAGGTATCAAAATAAACGTTGCCGCCCGAGAGGTATGCATAGCCCTTTTCAAGAAGTCCCTCTACCATTTCGATAAATTCGGGGATGCAGTTTGTGGCAGGCTCCACCACGTCGGGTGTCTTGATGTTCAGTTTTGCGCAGTCGGCGAAGAACGCATCGGTGTAATACTTTGCGATCTCCATCACGGTTTTCTTTTCACGCTTTGCGCCCTTGAGCATCTTATCCTCGCCTGTGTCCGCATCGCTTGAAAGATGTCCCACGTCCGTGATATTCATAACGCGGTTCACATCGTAGCGAAGATAGCGCAGGTACTTCTCAAGCACGTCCTCCATAATATAGGAACGCAGGTTTCCGATATGGGCAAAATGGTATACCGTGGGGCCGCAGGTGTACATGTTGACCTTGCCCTCGGTGTGGGTCTTGAATTCATCCCTTGTACGGGTCATTGTATTGTAAAGCTTCATTTTTATATTCCTTTCTTTTTTAAAGAGTCATTCATTCGGTAATTTCCTCGCTGTCCCTCTTGAACAGGAGATAGGAGAAAAGAACAAGGATCGCGGCGGAGGCAAAATAAACTGCCATGATAACAAATCCATTTTCAATATCAAGGAAAAACGACGTCAGATTAAAGAACATATGGCAGATCACACTCGGCACAATGGAGTCATACCGTTCCGTAAGGAGGCCGAACACAACGCCGAGCACCGTCGCATAACAAACCGCAAGGAATGCTCCGTGGAACAAACCAAAGATGACAGCGGAAACGGCAATGGCAAATCCCCTGCTCATTCCCCGTTTCAGTCTGGAAATCGCCAGACCGCGGAAAATGATCTCTTCGATCAGCCCCGTGATCACAGCGGTGTTCAATATTTCAATCAAAATATTGGTGTTCCCCATCAAATCCGCATATTGAGAATCTAGCGCTTCAAAGAGTTCCGTAGGAAGGGGGAGAAAAGTCAATGTAACGGAAACGAACACATTCAGCGCAATACCGTACAGGGCGCAAAAGGGCAGCACTCTCCACTTCACGGGACGAAGCATCACTTCATCGAACGGATTCTTTTTCCGTAGAGTAA
Source organism: Oscillospiraceae bacterium (assembly GCA_015064135.1). GTDB lineage: Bacteria > Bacillota > Clostridia > Oscillospirales > CAG-272 > UMGS1696. Next base: position 21,059 of record SVSU01000002.1, on the reverse strand, counting down.
AGAACAGCGAAAGAAAAAGGATTATCAAAAGATTCGCCACAAGAAGTATGATGGAGATATTCTCATAAAGTATCTTCTCCAGACGACCAACCAGTATTTCGTAATCAAATCCCTCTATAATAAGAGAAGAATCCGAAAGAACCGCTGTGGTCAGGAAAACGGTTGAAACAAGGTTCTGTATTCCAACCATGAGGAAAATATAACACAGGGTTTTCAATATCCCGACGATCACCTTGCCTGCTTTGGCTTCTTTTTTAGGGTGTGGTGTCAACGGAATTCCGCAGTCGGCACAAAATCGTGCGTTATCGGAATATTCGTTCTGACAACGTGGACATTTCATATTTATGACCTTACCTTTCTTAGAGTTTGAAAAAGCTCACACACGAAGAGCTTTGACCGATGGGCAAACTCCGATGCTCACTATATTTTCAAACTTTTTTCTTTCCGAGATAAATACATATCCCTTCGCTTTCATTCCCCGAACTCTTTCGCTTCCAATGCGCGGAGCTTTTCCCAGATAGCGGAGATCTCATTCTGTACAGGGTCGGGGATGTGAACCTGGTCAAGATCTATACCATCCGTCACCTTTTCTCCTCCGCGGCGAACCACCTTTGCAGGAATGCCGACCGCCGTACTGTTTGCGGGAACATCTCCGAGCACAACAGCACCTGCGGCGATCTTTGTATTGTCGCCGATGGTAAAGTTTCCGAGCAGTTTAGCACCGGCTCCGATCATCACATTGTTTCCGAGAGTGGGATGACGCTTTCCCGTCTGCTTTCCCGTACCGCCGAGGGTCACTCCCTGATAAATGGTGCAGTTGTCGCCGATTATGGTGGTCTCACCTATTACAACTCCCGAGCCATGGTCGATAAACAAGCCCTTGCCGATGACAGCTCCCGGGTGAATCTCGATGCCTGTCAGAAATTTTGCGAACTGGGAAATGGCACGGGCGGAAAAATACTTTCCTTTTTTCTGAAGGATATGCGCCAGACGGTGCATCAGCAGTGCGTGCAGTCCGCTGTACAGCAGAAGGACCTCCGCGCGCCCCGTTGCCGCAGGGTCACGGGTGCAGATGGCATCAATGTCCGTTTTTATTTCTCTCGCCGCCTTGAACAGTCCGCAGCAAGCCTTTGATTTGCATATGATTTTTATATCAGTCATAACTCCTCCTTTGAAAAACGCAGTCCAAACAAAAAAACAGCCCCTCCTGTCGTCTAAGAGGCGGCTGTCCGCGGTTCCACTCTTGTTTATCACTCTGAGCCGTCCTTTAACGCAGAACATACGTGGGATATTACTCCCACAGACTCACGGACGCACATGGGACCCATTCGCCGCCCGTATCTCACCGCCAACGGACTCTCTGTGACGAAGTGCTTCAAGCTGATCCTTTTCTTCCCGATCACTGTCTTTTTACATATAGTGATACTATTATACACCATAATAATATGTTTGTAAAGAGTATTTTCTCACACTGTTCAAAGAATATTTTGCAAAAACCCATGCAAAAGGTTTGGGATTGTGGTATAATATATTATCTTTTATATCATCATATACCCCTCTGTGCGTATGTTTACAAGAAAACCTTTTCCGAAAACAGGCTCAAGGGCGGTACGCAGACGGCATACATAGACATCGCATAGGTTGGTATTCGTTTCCCCTCCCCATACACGTTCACAGAGCACTTCACGGGAAACCGCCGACCCTTTGTTTTCATAAAGAACGGCAAAAACCGCCGCTTCTCTTTTTGTCAAGGATGCCGTTATATCACCGAATGTCACTCTCCGCCCATCGAACAAAGGCAGGATCTCCTGCCCCTTTTCCGCGGCAGGCTCACTCTCTTTTTCCGATTCCCCCACCACTGCGGCAAGAAGAATGCGAACGGTGTTCTCAAGCTCTTTTATGGAATACGGGCGCTTCAGAATCCGACAGTTTGGACTCAAACAGGAATGCGTCGGAGCACCATCTTCCAAAAGGATCATGGGTTCTCCCGTCTTTCCATCTTCCAATCGGCAGGAGATAACGAATCGTATGTCATCGGGAATCTCCCCCAGCATTTCCGCACAGCTTCGTATGATCTGCTCGGACATCTCGTCCAAACGGGGATCCCCCGTATTGCAGTATATTTTCATTTTTACGACCATCCCTCCTGCTTTATTTTTTCGTATCTGCCCCCATAACGGCAAGACTGCGGATAAATTCTCTGATCTCCTCTTTCCCCTCTCTGTCCAGCTCGTTATATGCCCTCAGCATAATCATGGCATTCTTCAATTTTGCCTCAGAAAGCTCCGTCAGCGTTTTTGCTTCCGTTGCCTCAATGATCTGGAAAACAATATCGGTAAATCGGCGGCGGCGCTCCGTATTCATTCCGTCAAGGATCCGTCGAAAACCGTCTTTATGTATCAGTCCGATATCGGAAAGATTGTCCAAATGAACAAAAGATGTGCCAAGCACCTTCCACGACAGGGGATCGTGCTGCTGAATGCCGAGGGGACGATCGCTTTCGATTACATGGACTGCCTCGCTGTGGGAGAGAAGCATCCCCACCACCGAGGACTGGGGTACATAGGTGACTACGCGCTCCTCAACGGCACGAAACTCATCCGATTCGATAAACTCCGCCATAAATCCCGGCCCGTCGTTGCTGTATGCATTGATGATGCGCCCCTGAAACTCCTCTCTGCACATGGCCGCCGCATACACGGCAAGATTCCCTCCTTTGGAATGACCTCCGAGACGTATTCCCCCTCTGTGGAAGGATGCCACCGTCTCCAAATATTCCACCGCCGCCTTCTGGGACGGAACGGGAAAGGTGAAGCTCAGGTTGAAATCCTCCCGCCAGCCCGTGATGGTATCGTCTGTCCCTCTGTATGAAATAAAAATGCTGTTATCGGGCAGGACCATGGTTACGGCACCGAACTGCTTCCCTTCCGTCTCATTGAGATCGCTTATGTAGCAAGTCAGATAGATATCGCGGAATCTGGGACTTTTCGCCATTTTATAAAACACGGTTTCTATATCCGCAGGCATTACAACACCGTAATACCTTCCCTCCGGATACTTCTCCCGATACCTCTCCGCTGAGACGGACAGCTTTACGGGCATCCCCCAGGGATCGGCGGAAACAATCCCCTGAAAATCAATGAATGCCGCTGTGGACAAAAGCAGGTTATCCACCTCGCAGAAGGGGCTTTTCTCAAAGGTCAGATCCCCTCTCCACTCAATATAATCAATCACATTTGCCATATCAGACATACCCCCATTTTTGCTTTCCGTCATCCGTATAATATCATCTTACTTTCTATATGTTAATTACGGATGATAAGTCCTTGAATTTTTTGTAATATTTCCATTTATTGGAAGAAGGTGCTGCCATGACAGAAACGGAACTGAAAACCGAGCTGAAGAAAAAAACTCTCTCGGGCATATATTTTTTCTACGGTGACGAAGATTACATGAAGAATCACTACGGGGAAGAAATACGAAAAGCCATCCTGACAGACGAATCTCCTGCGGCGTTCAACCACTTTATCTTCAACGACGAGACCGCGGAATTCGATGCTGTTACGGATGCAGTGCTTGCTCCTGCCATGATGTCAGACAGGAAACTGGTGGAGCTCTCGCTGACAAACGGAGATCTGTTCCGCGACAAAAACAGATTCACCGGTCTGCTTGAAACTGCGGCGGATTCCCCCGACACGGTACTGCTCATCCGTATGTCCTCGGAAAGTTTTGACGCAGGAAGCGCAAAAAAGCCATCGGCTATCCTGAAACTGATCTCAAAATACGCAAAATGCGTGAATTTCGAGTATCAAACCGAGGGCAGACTTGTCAAATGGCTGGAACGTCATGCAATGCAGTACGGTGTTGCACTGGAACAGAACGAAGCCCTGACCATCATCCGACGGGCAGGCAGAGGGATGTACCGTCTCCAGGGCGAAATACAAAAAGCCGCGGTCTATGCGGCGGCACACGGACTTCCTCGGATCACGGAGGAGGTCATCGGTGCGGTGGTAACGAAAACCGACGACGACGATGCCTTCCGACTGGCAAACTGCATCCTCGCCGGAGACAAAAAAGGGGCGCTTTTGTGCCTGGACGAAAAGATACGCCGACGGGAAGAGCCGATCCTCGTCCTGTCCCGGATAACGAAAGCATTCTGCGATCTGGCAGCGGCGGCAAGATTCATGGCAGACGGCAGAGACCGTGCGGATTTTGCAAAAAGCATGAATTTTCACTCCTACAAGGCAGAGCTTTATTTCAAAGCCGTTCGAGGGATACCCACATCGGTATTTGATGATGCAGTGGCTGCCTGCACCGAGGCGGACCGTTTGCTGAAATCAACCAATCTCGGTTACATTGCCATTGAACGGCTCATCTGCCGTCGGTAAACTCACGACAGTCACGGCAGTCACGGGTGCGGCAAACAAAAAAGGGATCACAAACAGGGTTTTATTATGGAAAAGATTCACATTACAGTCCCCATCATCGTAGAGGGACGCTATGACAAAGCAAAACTTGCCAACATCACCGATGCGGTCATAATCCCCACCAACGGCTTCGGGATATTCAAAAACACGGAAAAAACCGCCCTTATCCGACGGCTCGGAAAGAACGGTATTATCCTTCTGTGCGACAGCGACGGTGCAGGCGGTCTCATTCGCTCACACCTCAAAGGGTGCCTGAACGGCATTAAGGTGTATAACATTTACACGGAGCAGATAAAGGGGAAGGAAAAAAGGAAATCCGCACCGTCAAAAGAGGGCTTTCTCGGCGTTGAGGGAATCTCCGACTCCTCCATCCGTGAGCTTCTCGAAAAACTGCTCACAACACATCCCGAGATCGGTGGGGAGACGAATGAGCCTACCTCACCGAAAACTCCCATTACAAAAACGGATCTGTATGAATGGAAGCTCACCGGGTTCCCCGATTCCACGTCAAGACGGAACAAGCTCTGCGCCGCCCTCGGACTGCCGCGGGATATGACGCCAAACGCCATGCTCGCCGCTTTGAATATGATCTCCTCAAGGGATGAAGCGGAGGAGTTGTGCCGCAGCTCAGATTAGCTTTACGCACTGCGCCCAATCCGTATTACCCCTGCGGTAATATCATCGACAGCTCCTCTTTCCGCGGCTGAGCGAACGATCCTTTCCGCCGCCAGGTTCACCTCGCCTTCCAACACTTCCCGATCTGTGGCAAGCATATCCAAAAGCCAGGGGCACTCCTCAAAGCTCCGCGCCACTCCGTCAGACAGCATGACGATCATATCCCCCTCCCTCACATCGAACTTTATCATTTCCGCGTCAAGCGCTCTTATAATCCCAATGGGGACCGTTTTCGACTGGAGGCGGTATATGCTGCCGTCTCTTATGACAAAGGATGGTGCCGCGCCGCTTTTGATGAATTTCGCCTCTCCCGTTTTCAGATCGATCTCTGCCAGGTCAATGGTAGCGGAACACTCCCTCTCCCCTGCGCGAATCAATTTATTCAGCATTTTCAGGGAAGTCTCCATGGATGCTCCCGATGTCAGCATTCGCTCAAGGAACATGGCTGCCACAGAGGAGGTCAGAGCCGCCTCCCTTCCGCTGCCCATACCATCCGATATGAGCATATAATATCTTCCATCCGCTTCAAATGAGGTGATAACGTCTCCGCATGGCTCTCCGGGCGGAGCATCCGTCACCTCAACCCGGATCTCTTCCTCTGTAATATTCTCACTCTCCGTTTCCGATGCCCACGCCGTCGAAACGGTTTTTTTATCCTTATCCTCTATTTCATTCCCGACAATAACCTCCTCCACTCTCATAATCTCGGATTCATCCGAACTCGCCCCTTCCTGTGAGGCGCGTTCATAGTACTTCAGATTACTTGATGCAATGGATGCCCTTCCGCCCTCCGCCGTATATCGGAACACGGAATGGATCCGCATGGATATCACTGACCCGTCAATCTCAAACTCAGGCTGAGACAAGGGAAAGCCGCACAGCCTCTCAAACAGCCGCCTTATATCATCCGCCCCCAACCGTGTACCACTCAAATCTATGTCACTGACAAATATACGCTTATGGCGCACCCCATAGGCGGTCACTCGTCCGGCGCGGAAGTCGTGATAGGCAAGCTGTCGGGTCAGCTTTGCAGTCAGTTCACCATCCTCCTTCATTTCATTTTTATCGTAATCCAGGGACTCTCTCAGAAGATCGCCCATCATTTCGTAATCGCCTGCCACCACGGACAGCTTGTCCCCGGATGCCAGCGCCGCATACCGCCCTGCCGATCGGAAGTTGATCTCATCAAGTATTCTTCCCATATTGCAGCATTTCTTCGCAAACTCTTTCGGAACCACAGCAGCTGATGCCGTGCCTGATGCATACAGCTCTTCTGCGATCTTGCCGATAAGAGATGCGGTTTTCTCGTATGCCGCACCGTAGCAGGTGGGGTACATGGCACATCTTGTACAATACATTTCAAAAACATTTTCCGAGATTGCTCTCAGTTCGCACTGTGTCGGTCGGCAGAGCTTTTTTGCAAGATTGTTCACCACCCCGGATATTGACTTCATGCTTCCCGAAAGCTCCGTCAGGTGCCTTGACGTATTCCGATGCATGACCTCCGCCAGAGTGCCCTTCTCCGCCTCCTTTATGTTTTTCGTAAGCCCGAACATATTCTCGGGAAGCCGTACCAGGTCAAAGTGATAAAGGGGGAGAAGAACCGCTGCAGAGAGCGCGAGAGGAGGAACGATATTACCGAGAGCGCCGAAGCCTGACACATAGATCCCCCATGCGATGCCGCAGCTCAGCGCCGACATGACCGCGAACTGGGAGGAAAAACCGAATATCAGACCGCCAACGCCTGCCGACAGCGCAAATAATGGTGCATAAAGGGGCTCAAGCAGGATTCCGCAAAGAAGCCCCGTCACAAGCCCTCTCACGGTACCGTAACAGGAAGCCGCCGCGAGAGAAGCAGCAAAGGCAAAAGAATAACCCAGATTAAAGCCTGTGGGGGAGATGGCAGACAGAGCATATGTAAAAATTGCCGCCATAACATAAATCCCCGCCTCACGGATGCCCGAAGCGCGCATATGACGTTCCGTTGCACCGTAAATCATGTAAACAACGATGGGAGACAACAGTACGGAGAAAACCGCACCGAACAAGCTGTAATACGAAAACCCACCCTCAGCCGCCGACAATACTCCCATGAACATAACAGCAAGAGCGCCCATCGCCATTCTTACTGCAATGCTTTCACGGAGCAGTATCCCATCCGCATTACGAAGCCTGTCTGCCAATTCGTTAAGATCAAGTCCTCGAAGCAGACTTTGCTGTGACTCATCCTCTCCTTGCCCCGTATCGGGAAACGTCATTGGAATTTTTTGGAGATACGAGGAAACCTCAACCGCTTTCGGAGACCTTCGGGATGCATCCGTCTCAGCCTTTCCCGTAAGATCATGTCCTTTGGATGCCGTCGATGCCGTGGAATTCGATCGTTTTCGCCGCTGTGGTTTTTCAGACTGCCGCATCCACCAGGATACCGTCATTCTTGCAGCAAATAGCAGTCCGGCAAGCAATGCCAGATAGCCGCCGTACTCAGCCGAGCTCATAAGAGAGCCGATGACGGCGCCCGCCAATGCCGAAACCACCCCGAACAAACCGGAAACTGCCGCCACCACCGAAAGCCCGAATGGATATGTACCGAAGAAGGAACGGCAGGATGCCGTGACTAAAGCAAAGACGAAAACCACCGCACACAGCATCCATCGAAGAGGAATTTTCCCCACAAGAGCTGTTTTTTTGTTTTTCTTTGTTTTGATTTTTCCTGTTGTGTTCATGTTATCCTCCATATCCGAGATTGCAGGCACCGAATCCCGAATGTTTTTTGTGCCTATATTATATATCACGACGGAGAAGGATACGGTCGGAATATCTGCGGCGATATCTGTACTGTTTTCGTATTGTATGTCGGGGAAATGGACAACGGCACAAACAAAAAAATTCCCCTGTCGGATCTGTGAGGCTGAACACGGGAAAAGCGGAGGGAAATAGCGCACTCTCATTCTCTTTCGGATAAAAAGATTTTTGTGGTGAAAAGGGTTTGACAAACTGCGGCAAAACGATTATAATTATAACAAAAACAGATCTCACACCAACGGAGGTTCAATATGAGCAATATCAAACCCGCCCGTGACGGTATTCTTACCGGACGGAAACTGGAGCTTTTCCATGCACCCTCTCTCCCCGAATGGGGCTATACAGAGGAGCAGGTGGACACATTCGCCGTGCTTCACCCGGCAGATGAATGTCTCGCCGGAGACGATGCCGGAAAAAAATACCCCCTTTATGTAGTATTCCACTCCGCAGGCCACGATGTGTACACCACCATCGCAACCGTATGGCAGCCCGGCAACCATGACATCTATCATGCGCCCCGTGAAATGTTCGCTGTGTATCTTGACTGCCGCCAGCATGAAGACAAGGACTGGTGGTGGGGCGGAAACTCTGCCCTTGAGGTGCTCGGCGAGGACCGCAGAGGAACAAAACAGCAGCCCGTCGAAAATCGCGCCATTGCCACCATCAAATGGGTAATGGAAAACTACCCCATCGATAAAAACCGTGTATACGCAGTGGGCAACTCCATGGGCGGAAGCGGTGCGCTGGGTATTGCTATGTGCCGCGGTGATATTTTCGCCGCTGTTAAGGTCAATGTCCCGGCAGGCGTTCGTCATATGGCAGACAGATGTGCCCTCGACACAGAAGCTACCGAAGGATTCCGCATCCCCGAGCCTCCCGTCCTCGTGGACTACTCCGCACAGGACGACGAATGGTCAACGGGTCATCAGATACTCTACAAGGGAATGCGCGAAAAGAAGTATGCCCTCCTCGGATTCTGGGGCAAGTTCGGTCACGCAAACAACCACGAATACATCAAGACCGTCAACGACATGATCCATGCCTTTGATCCTTTCTCCCTTCGCCTTGACGAGGCTTATCCCGTGTTTACCAACGCAACCTCTGATGACAAGCTCCCCTGGGGCGAGGACGGAACCGTTCTTCACGAGGAAGCAGGTCAGGTAAACGGCTTCTTCCGCTGGGGCAAGGTTGAGGAAACGGAGAAATCCGCTTCCGTTGCCCTCCGCCTCCTCACACCTGCCGAATGGGAATCCCGTGTCACATTCCCCACATCCTCCACTGCCGATGTAACAGTGCGCAGACTGCAGAAGTGCCGCTTTACGGCAGGCACATCCGTTGCATGGGAGTTCGGTGAAAAATCGGGCGTTGTTACAGCGGATGAAAACGGTCTTGTTACCGTCCCCGGCATTACCGTGACCGCCGACGAAGCTGTTCTTAAACTGACAGCAGAATAATTCCCCGAAAAAAATCAGGATACCATATGCCAAAGTATATGGTATCCTTTTTCTGTTTATGACAGATATCTCTCACCCGTGTCGGGCAGGAGAACAACGATCCGCTTTCCGCGGTTTTCTTCCCTCGCCGCCGCAACACGGGCAGCGTGAACAGCCGCGCCGCTTGATATGCCGCAGAGAAGCCCCTCTCGGGAGACAAGCTCCTCCTTTGCCGCGAACGCCTCCTCGTCTGTGACGGTGATGATCTCGTCGATGAGACCGCGCTCCAGCACCGACGGCACAAAATTCGCTCCTATACCTTGAATCTTATGAGGGCCTGCTGTGCCACGGGAAAGGAGAGGGGATGCCGCAGGCTCTACGGCGATGATTTTCACGGACGGGTTCTTCTCCTTCAGATACCGCGCCGTTCCCGTAATCGTTCCGCCGGTTCCCACAGATGCCACAAAAATATCCACCTCGCCGCCGCAGTCCTCCCATATTTCGGGACCCGTAGTACAGTAGTGGGCATATGCATTGGACGGATTGTCAAACTGAGAGGGGATGAACGCCCCCTCGGTAACAGCGGCGATCTCATTTGCCTTGTCCACAGCCCCCTGCATCCCCAGTTTTCCGTCGGTCAGCACCAGCTCCGCACCGTATGCCGCAAGAAGAAGCCGTCTCTCCTTTGACATGGTGTCGGGCATGGTGAGGATACAGCGATACCCCCGAAGGGAACAGAGTGCCGCCAAAGCCACCCCGGTGTTGCCGCTGGTGGGTTCCACAATCACCGAGCCTTCACCGATCAGTCCGCGCTCCGCCGCATCATCAAGCATAAAAAGAGCTGCTCTGTCCTTTGCACTGCCTGCAGGATTGAATCGCTCCGCTTTTGCAACGATCTCCCCCGAGATCCCGTGTGCCTTTGCATATCGGCTCAGGCGAACAAGGGGAGTTCTGCCGATCAATTCCTCCATTGAGTTATATATTTTCATAATCGTCTCCTATATATGAAAATTTTTGTGTGAATGCATTGAATAAAAAGAAGCATACTAATGAAAAAACATTTTGAGGTACAGCATGAATCCTATTTTCAAAAAAATGTGCGTTATACTTTTCGCCCTCATCACATTGGGAAGGCTCCCTGTCAGCGCAGCCGTTGTTTATGACCCTTCCTTCATCTACTCCATCACGGAGGAGGAAGCGGATTTTCTCATCCGTTCTGCCGCATTTGCTGCAGGAGGAAGTATGCGTCTCGAAGGCAGAAACAATACCAATACCGCCGCCTCCTATGCCGCAAGGGTGGGTATCATCGCCACTGTTCTGAACCGTTTGTCAGATCCGCGCTTCCCCGACAGCGTCACGGAGATCATCTCCTCCGACAATACATTTTCAAAAATAGCCCCTGCCGCAAATATACCGAGCCGCGACCTTGAGGTGACAAAATCCGCACTTGACGCGGCGCTCATGGGATTCGATCCCACAGACGGCGCCCTTTATTTCAGCACACCGAGGGTACACTGCAACCGATTCGCCGTTACCTGCGAGATGGGCGGCTATTCCTTCGGTGTCCCCGAGGTGTAACAACATCAATGGGGAGGGGAACCTTCTTTGACAAAAGTTTCTCCCTCCCCGAATCAAATATTCCTTTTTTACCCCTTATTAAAAGTTTTTGAAAAGATGGGGGTTTGGGGGAAGGAATACTTTTTTCAAAAAGTGTTCCTTCCCCCGTAATTTATTTGCCGTCTTATTTTACGATCTCGCCGTAGCAGGTGCCGAATGCGCAGGCTGCGTTGGCTTCGTCGGTGTCGATGTGCATTGCTGCTGCGAACTTGGGACTTACGCGGCATACAACATCGCCGAAGAGAAGGCTTCTGCCCTCAGATTCGATCTTAACGGAAACTACTTCCTTGTCTGCAACGCCGAATGCTTCCGCATCAGCAGGTGTCAGGTGGATGTGTCTCTTTGCGGTGATAACGCCTTCTTCAATTTCAACTTCGCCGCAGGGCCCAACGATCTTGCACTTGCCGCTTCCTGCAACATCTCCGGATTCACGAACGGGAGCCTCAACGCCCAGTGTGCGAGCATCTGTCAGGGAGATCTCAACCTGTGTTGCGGGACGTGCGGGGCCGAGGATGATTACGTTGGGAATGGACTTCTTGGGGCCTACAACGGTAACTCTCTCCTCGCAGGCGAACTGACCGGGCTGGGACAGATCCTTCTTGTGTGTAAGGGTTGCACCTTCACCGAACAGAATCGCAATGTGATCCTCGGAAAGATGGACGTGACGTGCGCTGGTTTCAACAAGAACTTTGTTTGCCATGATGTATTTTCCTCCGTATTCGCCGACAGAAGTATACCGAAGGCGATATTTTAGTAATGTAATTTGTTATGTATGCCGACCTCACGAAAACGGCTCCGTTTGAAAACGGCACTGTTCTCCCAAAGTCGATGTTACCTTTATTATATCACTTTTTGCCGTGGATTGTCAATGATATTTTCGTATTTCCGTTCTCACACACCCACATACTCTCTGAATCGTCTGATGGATTCCTTTTTTCCGATAACTGTGATCGTATCATCCGCCGAAAAAACAGTTTTGGGTGAGATATCCGTCGTGATCTTGTCCTTGTGCTTCACAGCAATGATATTGAGTCCGAACGCGCCTCTCACATTCAGCTCCAGTACCGTCTTTCCTTCCGTCTTTTTCGTCAGCTTGATCTCCACAATATCGATCTCATCACTCAGGGAAATATATTCAAGTATATTGGGCGCAGTCAGTTTTCTTGCAAGACGGACCGCCATATCGTGCTCGGGGTACACAACCTCTGCTCCCATCAGCTCAAGAAGGGCTCCCTGATCTGCCGTCTGCGCCTTGGAGATCACACGCTCGACCCCCAGTTTCAATACGTTCATGGTGGTGAGCAGGCTGGTGTCCAGTTTATCTCCGATGGCGACAATGACAACATCGCAGTTGGCAATCCCCACCGCCTCCAGACTCTCTCGGGTCAGCTCCCCTACACGGTATGCGTTATCCGTAAATTCTGCCGCCGAGGTCACCTTTCCCTGATCCTTATCAATGGCAAGTACGTCCTCGCCCGTTTTGGCAATCGATTCTGCCAAAGCAAATCCGAATCTGCCGAGGCCGATAACACCGTATAGTTTTTTTTCTCTTTTTTTCTTTATTGACATGGCTTAAACCATCCTTTCCGTTTGTTCCGTTTTTATCAGCCCACAGGCAAACTCTCCTCGGGATGTGAAATGTCCGCTTTTCTTGAGGCTGCCCACATGGTCGCAATGGTCATGGGACCGAGCCTGCCCACATACATGGTAAGGATCAGAAGCAGTTTTGATCCTCCTGAAAGCACAGGGGTAATTCCCGTAGACAGCCCGACCGTGGCGATTGCGGATGTGGTCTCAAACATAATATCGGGAAGAGGGATATCCGGTTCCAGCAGGGCGAGCCCTATGGTTACGGAAATGAGAGCAAACATTCCGAGAGAAATGATCACAAAAGCTTTGTGCAGCACCTCGTCAGGCAGTTTTTTCCGAAATCCTTCCGCTTCCTTTCCCGTAGCGGTAGCAATGATGGATTTTATCAGCACATAAAATGTGGTCGTTTTCATACCGCCGCCCGTGGAACCGGGAGATGCGCCGATGAACATAAGTATCATCATAATAAGCGCCCCTGCTCCCGTAAAGTCGCTGTTCGGATAGGTGGAAAAACCTGCCGTTCTTGCGGTAACGCTGGCAAAAAACGCCTGAAGCCAGGTCATTCCACTCCCTTGCGCCAACTTAATCAGAACTGTTCCGCCGGCGAGAAGAATGGCCGTCATGGAAATGACCACCTTCGTATGCAGTGAGTAACGCTTGAATGAACGTTTGCCGAAAAGGTCACGCATGACAAAAAATCCAAAGCCCCCTGCAATTACGAGGAATGCGGTGGTAAAATTCATAAGAAGATGCCCCGAGTAGTCCAGCAGGCTGACTCCGCCTCCGAATATATCAAATCCGGCATTGTTGAAGGAAGCAACCGTGTGAAACAGGGCAAGCCACAGGGAGCGCCCCACGGTGTAATCTTCTCTGAACACAATATAACTGAGCACACCGCCCACAAGCTCAATGGCAAGGGTCAGAATAAGCATTCGCTTCACCATGGAGCCTATTCCCGTCAGGGTGGGATAGTTTATCGCTTCTTTTACGATAAGATTTTCACGCTGGGTGATCTTCCGCCTGCTGAATGCGATCACGCCGATGCCTATGGTGGTGATACCCAATCCGCCGATCTGCATGAGAAGGATCATCACAAGCTGACCGAAGGTTGTCAGATCCCACCCCACATCAATGGTGCTCAATCCTGTTACACACACGGCGCTGGTTGAGGTGAATAAAGCATCAAGAAATCCGATCTCTGTCCTCCCTGTCTGCGATACGGGGAGCATGAGAAGAAATGTGCCGACAAAAATCACCGCCGCAAACCCGAGGGCAATGATCCTCGCCGGCGTCAGCTTGAGGTGACATTCTTTTCCTTTTTTCATTTCTTTCCTTCCGAAAAATATCAATATACTGTATTATACCATATTTGCGGCAAAAAAAACAACCCCTTCTCTTGCTTCAAATCCTGTTCCGTGATATAATATGTTTGTTATAAAATCAACTCAGCAAAAGGAGAATCATATCTTACATAAGATGAGAAACGAACGATTGAAATGGTTCAAACTGGGCTTCCGTCACGGAATACCCATTATGCTCGGCTACTTCGCCGTCTCCTTCACCCTCGGCATTGCGGCAAGAGAAGCCGGTATTACTGCGTTTCAGGCAGGACTGACAAGCGCACTCATCAACGCTTCTGCCGGAGAATATATCGGGTTTACCCTTATTGCGGCAAATGCAGGTTATTTTGAAGTCCTTATTATGGAGGCTGTGGCAAACGCGCGCTATCTGCTCATGTCCTGCGCACTCAGCCAGAAGCTGCCCCCCGATACACCCCTCCGTCACAGGCTCATTGTGGGCTTTTACATCACGGACGAGATTTTCAGCGTATCTTATGCTCAACCCGGTATGCTGAAACCATGGTACACCTTCGGTGCAGCAGCGGCGGCGGCTCCGGGGTGGGCTTTCGGTACGGCACTTGGCGTTATTGTGGGTGACATTCTCCCCCTGCAGCTGGTAAGCGCCCTCGGTGTAGGGTTGTACGGTATGTTCATTGCCAGCTTCATTCCCCCGGCTAAAAGTGACCGTCTCATCGCAGGTCTGGTTGTGGTCAGCTTTGCCGCCTCCTTCCTTTTTTCAAAGGTCTCCCTGCCGTGGCTGACGGACGGAGTGAAGATCATCCTTCTCACCGTTGTCATCTCCCTGATCGCGGCGATCCTTTTCCCCGTCAAGGAAAAATCCCCCGTCTCAGGTGAAAAGGAGGAAATAAAGGATGCATAATATCTACATATATATTTTGGTTATGGCAGGGGTGACAGCGCTCATCCGTATTCTGCCCCTGACTCTCATCCGAAAAGAGATCAAAAACGTGACGGTGCGCTCATTCCTCCACTATGTCCCCTATGTCACCCTTTCGGTCATGACCTTTCCTGCCATCCTCGGTGCCACCCAAAGTATGTGGTCGGCATCGGCGGCGCTGGTGGTGGACATCATTCTTGCATGGCGCGGAAAAAGTTTGTTTGTGGTCTCCGTCGCCGGCTGTGCGGTGGTGCTCGCCGTGGAGTTTGGTATGCATTTGGCAGGAGTTTTGTGAGGAAACCTTGAAAAGCAGTGCTTCAGTGCTGCTTTTCTTTTTTGTCAAAAGATTATGTAAACACAATGTAAACTTTGCTCCGCCTATTGCAAAATTCACAAATATATTTTAAAATAAACAAAAACCCTATGCATTTTTCATCACAAAAAGGAGAGTGCCATGAGAAAACTTATCGTCAAAGGAACGGAGATCGCCGCTGTCAACATTACTTCGGGAGAAAGCGCACCCGAAAAATATGCGGCGGCAGAGCTGGCAAAGTATCTTGACAAAATTGCAGGCATCACAACAGGAGGCGGCTATCCCATTACCGTAAAAATCGACGACCGACTCCACCGTGACGGATACCGCATCAGCATCTGCGACACCACAGGACTTTATATTCTCGGCGGAAACGGACGGGGCGTTATCTACGGCGTTTATGCCTTTCTCGAAAAATACGCAGGCGTGCGTTTCTTTATACCCGGACTTGAAGTATACGGAAGCGGCGACATTATCGTTGACGAGGGTTTCTCCCATACTCCCGTAATCGATTTCCGTCAGTCTGACTGGATGTGCGGCCGGGATGTGGAATGGCGCGTAAAAAACGGTATCAACGACCGCGTGATCCCCGAGGAGATGGGCGGTTATATCAAAATGGCAGACGGTGCAGGGGTACACACCATGGAGACCTTGACAGGTGCCGACCAATACAGGGAACAGCCTTGTCTCAGCGATCCCGAAAATCTGGCGAAAGCCATAAAGAAAGTGCGTGAGATTCTCGATTCCGACCCCGATGCCACAATCATCTCCGTCTCCCAGAATGACAACCGCAATTTCTGCACCTGCGACAAGTGCAAAGCCGTTGACGATGAGGAAGGAAGCCACATGGGAACTCTGCTCCGCTTTGTCAATGCCGTTGCAGACGATATTCGCGAGGATTTTCCCCATGTCACCGTTGACACACTGGCATATCAATACACAAGGCAGGCGCCGAAGCTGACCGTCCCCCGTGACAATGTGTGCATCCGCCTTTGTTCCATCGAATGCTGCTTCAGCCATCCCTTGAACGACCCCACCTGTACGGAAAATGTACATTTCTGCAGCGATATTGTTGAGTGGAACAAGCTCTCCGACAACATTTACATCTGGGACTATGTAACAAACTTCCTTTATTATATTGCCCCCTTCCCGAATTTCGGCGTACTGCGCGAAAATATGCGCTTCTTTGCCGACCATGGGGTAAAGGGAATGTACCCCGAGGGAAACTTCAACTCACCGCAGTCCGGGGAATTCGGTGAACTGCGCTGTTATCTCCTTGCCAAGCTGATGATGGATCCCTATATGTCCACAACGGATTACTATGGTTATATGGATGAGTTCCTCGCGGCATACTACGGTGATGGGTGGAGATATATACGCGCCTTCATAGACTTTACCACTATGGAAACGGCAGGCAGACATATGAGAATCTACGACCATCCCTTCAGCATTATCCCGAGAGACCGCTATGAGGCAATGGAAGATATCATTGACACATGGTGGGACAAGGCGGAGGAGCTGGCAGGAGACAGGCTCGATTCCGTGAAGCGCTCCCGTATGCAGTGGCGATACATCAAGCTGATGCTCCACCCAAGCGAGGAAGAAGGACAGGCATTTATTGACGATGTGAAGAAATACCGCATCCGCTGGTGTGAAAATAAGGACTTCCCCAACGATGTGGACTTCTCAAAAACCCCCGATTTGTGGCAAAACTGGAAGAAATAACGGAAAGGAACGAATTTGGTGCGTGATGATGAGAAAACTGATTATAAAAGGAACGGAAATCTCCTCAGTCAGCATTACGGCAGGGGACAGCAAACCCGAGCAGTATGCGGCGGCTGAGCTTGCAAAATATCTCGGCAAAATCGCAGGTATTGCAAACGACAGCGCAGGCACAAGCTACCCTATACACCTCGGCATCAACCCCGACATCGGCCGCGACGGGTACCGCATCAGTGTTTGCGACACCACGGGGCTCTACATCCTCGGCGGAAACGGGCGCGGTGTGATCTACGGTGTGTATGAATTCCTCGAAAAGTACGCAGGATGCCGATTCTTCATGCCCGATCTTGAATTTTTAGGCGAGGGAGATATCGTTGTTGACGAGGGATGTGCCTTCACCCCCGTTCTCGAATTCCGTCAGTCCGACTGGATGTGCGGCAACGACCTTGCGTGGAGTGTGAAAAACAAGATCAACAACCGAACCATCCCCCTCCGCCGCGAGTTTCCCGAAGAAATGGGCGGCTGTCAGAAATACGCAAAGGGGTGGTTTGCCCACACCATGAAAGTGCTCACCGACGAAGAAGTACCCTGTCTCTCCGACCCCAAAATACTGAAAAAGACCATCGCAAGAGTGCGCGAGGCATTGGAGGACGACCCCGACGCCACCATCATCACCGTTTCCCAGAATGACGGTCTGGCACACTGCACCTGTGAACGCTGTGCCGCCATCACCGAGGAAGAGGAAAGCCCCATGGGCGTTCAACTCCGTTTTGTCAATGCCGTGGCGGATGCCATAAAGGATGATTTTCCGCACGTTGCCGTGGATACTCTGTCCTATGTGTACACAAGGAAGCCGCCGAAGATAACAAAGCCCCGTCCCAATGTGTGCATCCGTCTCTGCTCCTTTGAGTGTTGTTCCATCCACCCTCTATCAGACCCCACCTGCCCCGAGAACAAGAAATTCTACGAGGACATTACGGAATGGAACAAAATCTGCGACCGAATCTACATATGGGACTATGTAACAAACTTCGTTCACTCCATCCCCGTGTTCCCCAACTTCGATTCCATCCGTCAGAATATGCGCTTCTTCGCCGAGCACGGTGTCAAGGGCATCTACCCCGAAGGGAACTATTACGGCCTGAAATCGGGTGAATTCGGCGAACTTCGATGCTATCTCCTTGCCCGTCTCATGTGGAATCCTTACATGACCACCACGGAATACTACCGCCACATGGATGAATTCCTCGCGGCATATTACGGTGAAGGTTGGCGATACATCCGCGCGTATATTGACTACACCGTAATGGAAGCCAAAGGACGCCATTTCCGTGTTGCGAATACCCCCTTTGAGATCATCCCCAAGGATCGCTATGAAGCCATGGAGGAGACCATTGACTGCTGGTGGAACAAGGCGGAGGAGCTGGCAGGAGACAGGCTTGAGGCAGTCCGGCGCTCCCGTATGCAGTGGCGGTACATGAAGCTGATGCTGAAGCCCGATGCCGCAGAAGGTCAGCGCCTCCTTGACGACGTAAAACGGGACAACGTAAACTGGAGCGAGTGGAAGCCCTTCCCCGAGGATTTTAACTTTGAGGAAACACCCGACCTTTGGCTGAAAAACTACCCCGAGTAAACCCCATCTCCGCAAAAAACGGAGGGTTGGCTCAGATAACAGGGTAGTGTACAGTCAGCCGACATTGTCCCTCTTTTCAGATGTTGACAGTGGGGAGAAGATGTGATATAATGTATATCCTTTCAGAGTTACTGAAAAAGAGAGGAGCCGCACATGACTTATGTAATGTCTGATATTCACGGTCAATACGAAAAGTTTCTCAAAATGCTGAAAATCATCCGCTTTAAGGACACGGACGATCTTTATATCCTCGGTGATGTAGTAGATCGGGGACCGCAGTCCGTTGAACTTCTCCGGGACATTAGTATGCGTCATAATGTGTTTCCCATTCTCGGAAATCATGATATGACGGCGCTCATGCTGCTTCGTAAACTTTGCACCGAGGTCACAGAGGACAACTGCGAGAATACTCTGAATGCGGAGCTTCTGAAAAGCCTCGCCATGTGGCAGGCGGACGGCGGTCAGGCCACCCTCGACGGCTTCAAGCGCCTTCCTCCCGATGAACGCAGCGATCTGCTGGATTACCTTGAAGATTTTTCACCGTACGAGATTGTAACCGTCGGTGATAAACGTTTTATTCTTGTCCATGGAGGAATCCCTTATGCAAAAAGAAGCCTCCCCCTTTCAAAGCAGGACATAGGCGAGATGGTAACGGAACGCCCCGATTACTCAAAAAGATACTACAAAAACGCCTATCTGGTAACGGGACACACCCCGACGGCAAGCATAGATGAAAAATACAAAGGGAAAATATATCAAGGAAACGGGCATATCGCCATCGACTGCGGCGCGGGGTTCGGCATGAATCTCGGCTGTTTCCGCCTGGAGGACTCCTGGGAGTATTACGTTTGAGCCACTCCTGTCCCATTATAAAACACCACACCCCATCGATTGCGCGAATGCATCCGATGGGGTGTCATTTATTTTATTGTTATTGCTATTACTTCAGCATACCTGCAACAATAGCCTCAGCCGCCGCCAGAGCATCTGCGATCTTGTCGAGATCCCGTCCGCCGGAGGTTGCGCTGTCGGGACGTCCGCCGCCCTTGCCGCCTGTTACCGCGGAAACTTCCTTCAGAATGTTGCCTGCATGAGCGCCTGCACTTACCGCATCCTTGCCGCAGGCTGCCACAAAGTTCAGCTTTTCCTTATCGTGTACGGCGAATACCGCTACCGCATCGGAATACTTGTCCTTGATGGAGTCGCAGAGGGTTCTTGCCGCGTCAATGCCGGCATTCTCAAGGTCTGCCGCAATCAGTTTAACGGCGCCGACTGTCTTTGCTTCGCTTACAAGGCTTCCGAGACGGTTTGCCGCCAGCTTGGAGTTGAGGCTGTCGATCTCACGCTTGAGTGTGGAGATCTCACCCTGAAGTGCTGCTGCGCGGTGTGCCATGTCGTTGGGATTCTGCGCCTTCAGCGCCTTTGCGGTGTCTGCAATCAGTCCTTCGCGCTCACCGATGAGCTCAAGCACGCCGAGACCGGTGACACCTTCGATACGGCGAACGCCTGCCGCAACGGAGGATTCGGAAACGATCTTGAAAAGACCGATCTTCGCTGTATTATCACAGTGCGTACCGCCGCAGAGCTCTGTGGAGAAGTCGCCCATCTTCACCATGCGGACCGTAGAGCCGTACTTCTCGCCGAAAAGTGCCATAGCACCTTCCTTCTTTGCGGTTTCGATATCGGTTTCAATGGTGCGGATGCCGTTGCCGACGAGAATGTTTGCGTTTACCAGGGCTTCAACCTTGCGGATCTCCTCTGCGGTCAGTGCCTGGAAGTGGGTGAAGTCGAAACGAACGCGCTGGGGGTCAACATAGGAGCCTGCCTGCTCAACATGGGAGCCGAGAACCACGCGGAGTGCAGCCTGCAGGAGGTGGCACGCGGAGTGGTTTCTCCGGATGGCTTCGCGGCGCATATTTTCGATATCAGCCATAACGGTGTCGCCCACACTGAATGTGCCGTTTGCCACGGTGCAGAGGTGGATGTACACGCCGTCGGACTTTCTTGTGTCGTAAACGGTAAGGATAGCGCCGTTCTTATAGATGGTACCTGTGTCGCCTACCTGACCGCCGCCTTCGCCGTAGAAGGGCGTCTTATCGAGAATGACAGTGCACTCGCCTTCGGAAACGGACTGTACAGCTTCATCTTCAGCAAGGATGCCGATGATCTTCGCTTCTGTACGGTAATCCGTGTAGCCTGTGAATTCGGTTTCCGGGAACTGTGTGAGCAGATTCTTTGATGCATCGCTCCAGCCGGAGATATTTGCTCTCGCCTCTCTTGCGCGCACCTTCTGCTGCTGCATGAGGCTCTTGAAGGTCTCCTCGTCGATGTTGAGGTGACTTTCCTCCGCAATCTCGCGAGTCAGGTCGATGGGGAAACCGAAGGTATCGTAGAGTTTGAACACGTCCTCGCCGGAGATGGTGTCAACGCCTTCCTTCAGTGTGCCGTGGATGATATCGGAAAGGATGGCAAGACCTGCATCAATGGTGGCATTGAAGCGTTCTTCTTCAATGGACATAACCTTCTTGATATAGTCAGCCTTTTCGCGCACCTCGGGATATGCGTCGCCGTTTTCGGAAATTACAACATCGCAGACTTCGGTAAGGAAC
>SVSU01000104.1 GCA_015064135.1 Oscillospiraceae bacterium | reverse complement strand
GCTGCCGCTTTTTCTGCCGCTGCCTTTTCAGCTGCTGCCTTCTCTGCTGCCGCTTTTTCTGCCGCTGCCTTGGCTGCTGCTTCCGCTTCCGCCTTGGCTGCCGCTTCCTTTGCCGCGATCTTTTCGGGAGAATCAGGGACCTTAATATAGGTCTTTCCGCTGATATATCCGTCAATATCCTTGATCTGATTCTTCTTTGTCAAGTGTTCAAACAGCAGATTCACCTCATCCGGTTCAAGTACGGCGGAGGTGCCCTTTCCCTTGACTCCGATTTCCTCAAGGGTTGAGGTCAATTCCTTCGTCTTCATGCCCAAATCTTTGGACAACTGACTGATTTTGAACATCGGTGCTGATTTTGTTGCCATTCCGAATCATCCTTTCTATCAATACGATACCGCAATATTATCTGTTTTCATGCAAAACAAGTTTGAAAAAATAATTTATCAGAATCAATTCTGCGAAAGCAGCCTGACGACTGCATCCGCCGGTCCCTTTCCGGTAAGCCCAAGCACGGCACATGGTGCGCTCTTTCCTATCATCTTTCCGAGTTCATAGGAATCCGCATCTGTAACGCCGTACTTCACGTTATAAAAAGTACACTTGTTGGTGACCTGCTTCTGCGTCCTCGGGGATGCATCTTTTGCAATGAGCACGCAAACCACCTTGCCCCCTCTTACCGCATTCAGAACCAAATCGCTTCCGGCAATCACGCCGCCTGCGGCTTTACACAGTCCGATGTAATTCTTTATATCTGCCATTCATACACCCTGCAAAAATTTACTGATTCAATTCAAACCTGATCTCGCGCAGGAGCTCCTCATAAAGTTCTTCAGAGATCTCCACCTCCAGATGACGATGGAGCACGCCTGTTTTTTTTGCTTTCTTTAAGCAGGCCTCATTCTTACAAACATATGCGCCTCTGCCGGATTTTTTTCCTGTAAAATCAATGGAAACCTCGCCCTCAGGGGAACGCACTACGCGGATGAGCTCCTTTTTCGGGAAGGTACCCTGACAGCCGACACATCGTCTCTCCGGAATTTTTTTCTGTTTTGCACCCTGCTTTGCCGCAGAATTCTGTTTTTTCTGTTCGCCGTTCATGGTTATGACTTAACGCCCTTAATATCGATCTTGCAGCCTGTGAGCTTCGCCGCAAGTCTTACATTCTGACCTTCCTTACCGATGGCAAGGGAGAGCTGATCTCCTGCAACTGTTACCTTTGCACTTCTTTCGCCGTCAAATTCAACCTCAAGAACGGTTGCGGGGGAAAGGGCGGATGCAATATATTCCTCCACATTCTCGGAGTAGTTGATCACATCGATCTTCTCCCCTCTCAGCTCATCAACAATAGCATTGATTCTCATTCCGCGGTTACCGATACACGCACCTACGGCATCCACCTCGGGATCACGGGAGAACACCGCAATCTTGGTTCTTGAGCCAGCCTCACGGGCGATGCTCTTGATGGTAACGGTGCCGTCGGCAATCTCGGGGATATCTGCTTCAAACATTCTTTTTATCATGTTGGGATGAGTTCTCGAAAGGGTTACCATGGGACCGTATTCCGCCTCACGCTTAACCTCTGTAATGAACACTCTCACTCTGTCGCCAACAAGGAGGACCTCATCGGGGATCTGATCTCCCGCCGTGAGCCATGCGGTGCTTGTGCCCGTGTCCACTTCAACATCGCCCGTATTGTCATTGCGCTTGGTGACAACGGCAGTGATGACCTCTTCCTTCTTCTTCTCGTATTCGCGGAGGATATTGCTCTTTTCAGCTTCTCTGATACCCTGCACGATAACCTGCTTTGCGGTCTGCGCACTGATTCTTCCGAAAGTCTTTGTCTTGATCTCTTCTTCAACAACGGAGCCCATTTCATAGCGCTTGCTGATCTGACGGGCGTCCTCCAGAGAGATCTCCGCCTTCGGGTCTGTGACCTCTTCCACAACGGTGCGGCGCTTGAACACCTTTACCTCTTTCTTTTCCTTGTTTATACCGACTCTTACGGACGAAGAACCGTATTCCTTCTTGAATGCCGATACAAGAGCCGCCTCTACTTTTTCAAGCATATAATCGACGGGGATTCCCTTGGTCTTTTCAAGCAGATCCAATGCATCAAAAAGCTCTGCGTTCATTTTTACGATTATTCCTTTCTTTGGCTTTTGTGTTGTTGGCACTTCTGTGCCATAAGGCACAAAAGCGAGTTTGAAAAAACTAACATACGACCTGTAATCGCAATATTTTCAAACTTTGAATCCTTTTGTTTCACATTTATAATGTTTTTTTCTCAAATTCCACACGGAATGAAGCTTCACGCCCAATCAAAAACGGTCTGCACCTTGGATGCCGCCTTTTTGGGGACGCTCACTTCTTCTCCGCCGACTTCCACCAGAATATTCTGACCGTCAAATCCCTTCAGTATTCCCGTGAACACCTTTGAGCCCCCGATTGCGGGACGGTCCGGCAGTGCGGCGAAAAGTCTCACCTCAACATCGGCGCCCACCATTCGCTCAAAGTGCTCGGGACGGGTCAGGAGACGCTCGACGCCGGGGGAGGAAACTTCCAGATTGTAGGATTCCTCAATGGGATCCGCCTCATCGATGACAGGGTCAATGGCGCGGTGCATCTTTTCGCAGTCATCAATGGTAATTCCAACCTCGTTGTCGATGTCGATGGTGATACGAAGGATCATAGTTGACCCTTCCTTTACATACTCCACATCCCAGATGGTGTAGCCGAGTCCGTCGGCAACGGGGGCAGCAAGATCCCACACGATGCCGGCAATATTTTTCTTCGTTTTCATTGAATCCTCCGCTGTACTTCCGCACGGGAAGCACACAAGAATAAGAGAGTGGACTTGCTCGCCCACTCTCCAGTACATTCTATCTGTGGTGTATTATACCACAATTTCAAAGGAATTGCAATAGGGTATTTGAATATTTTTCAACACCTTTACGCGGTATTTTAAGCTACTTTCACCATACAACACTCAAAAATCAGAGTTTTACCGTAACCTTTCGTCCCTTCGGTATCTTGTACTCCTTGCCCTTCAGTCTGAGTACGCCGCCCCGTCTGTCTGACAACACCGTACATTTTTCCCTATCCATACAGACTGTCACAGAGCCGCCGTCGGGCAGAGGTACCGTTCCTTCGATATGCCTGTATAACCCGAGGGAGGGCTCCACGGCATAGGTCTTATATCCCACCGATGTGGGGTATACCCCAAGGCAGTACCTGCCGAGAAGATAGATGGGGCCGCCTCCCCATGCATGACAGAGGGAACAGCCGTACTTCATGCCGTACATCTCAAGATGGCCTGTCCACTCCGCCCTCGGGTCGAATTTTTCCCAGATGGAGGTAGCACCGAGGGAGATCATGCCTCCCCAATAGGATTCGATCTTCTTCTGTGCCGCCGTCAGCTTTCCCGATTTGCACAGGGCACAAAGCTCAAAGAATGTAAAATAAGGAGTTGTGATGGGAGGAACGGTCTCATCCGTCATCACGGTACGCAGAATCCTTCTCGCTCTCCTTTCGGCAACAAATCCGAACAAAACGGCGAAAATATTTGCATGGCGCGTCACATTCTCCCGTCCCGTGGTATGACAGTCCACAAAGACGCCTCGTTCTTCACGCCAATAGTCGCGCATGATGCTCCGCCGCAGATCATCCGCCTCATTTCTGTATCGCTTTGCATCCTTTGCCGCCCCCACAACATCCGCAATGTCTGCCAGAGAATTGCGGCACTTCCAGAACAAAATCTGCTCCGCGCAAATGGGTCCGCCCTTGTCCATATCCGCCCAGTCAATGAATATCCAGTCTCCGTCAACCTGGCATATGTAGCCCTTTGCGTCCGTCCTGCCGTTCATGAATTCATACAGCCCCCGAAGCCTCGGATAGCAGCTCTCGAGGAACTTCTTGTCCCCGGTGGCGTAATAATACTCATATGTTCCGATGATAAGGAGCATGGAATAGTCCGTAATGGTGTTTACATTCTGCTCGTAGGGAGGTTTGCCGAGAAGAGCGAGAATGGTGCGCTTTGTGATCTCGGGATCAAAAAACAGGTAGTTGTTCGCCATGAAGGACTGATAGGCATCTCCCGACCAGCACCATCGGTCACGCTTGATTCCGTCAAGGAAAAACTCTCTCGAATTCAGATGGAGAGTATAGGCACAGGTGTCCCAGATATCCTTTATGATACGGCGGCTGCAGGTGAATGACGCCTTATCCTCAAGGGGAAGATACTCATAATCCGCCGTAACCGAACGGGGCTCCTTCCCGTCACTGCCGACACAGACATAACGGAAGGCACGGGGAGCCAGAGCATAGCAGTCCTTCCCCGTCACCGTTTCGCGGATGAGAGCGTTTTCGGGGTCTATCGCCTCCTCGGGGGATTCTCCGTAAATCACGCGAAGGTTTGCATCGGGAGATACCCCTTCAATGCGGATAATGCCGTACATCTCACGGCCGAAGTCGTAGAGTATGCCCTCGGACACCTTTGTGCTCTTTACGGGGGTTTTGGTCTCATAGAGGAAGGGGAACTCCTCAGGGTCCGAATCGGGGGAATCGTACACCTCCCATGTGCCGACGGGAAGGCTTGAGCCCACCGTGTTGTTGTTTGCCGTCCATGTATCATCCGTGACAAGATACTCCGAGTTGATGTAAATGCTCGGCAGACCGGAAACGGCAATGGTATTGACGACCACCTTGTGCTCTCCTGCCGGAATCTCGACATCGGCATTGACGGGATGGCGCACACCGTCCACTTCAAAATATGCCTTATGGCGGCTCACCACCCTCACAATATCCGCCTTCTCGGAGCGATATTCCTTCTCAAAGGAAACCGTGGGATAGGGAGTTTTCATTGACCAGAACGGGGGGTACTCAAAGCCAAATTCTTCTCTGCGCGAGTGAAGTTTAAGGCTGTGATACAATTCATAATCCCCGAAATACCAAATCCATTGTGCTTTCGACATTGTAAAAACCGTTCCTTTCTTTTATTATCCATTATTATTGTCCGTTTCCGGTTTCCAGAAGAAGCTGCTGATAGTCCCTGACGCAGACAACAACATCGGGCTGCACTTCTTCAATAATTTCATCCAAAGTCCTCGCCGTATAGTGACGGAAATCGTAGGTGTACATGGTATCAAAGCTGTACCAGAGCACGCATTCCAGCGCATTGGTAAAGCTGTCGCCGTATATGAGGATATCGGGAAGCGCCTCCCTGTCCGTGTCAACGCGAGCCTCCGACAGGTCTCCGCCCATATATGCGGTATACAGCACCTCCTGCCAATCATTATAGGGCAGTGCATACACCGTGTCGCTTACGACCTCTCCCTTTATACTGCGCACAAGAGGTACGGGAGAGACGGGATCCGCCCTCCACAAATGCTCCTCGCTTTCCCACAATCCGCAAAGCTTTCTGGTACGGGAGCCGAGATAGGGGTTTTCTATCATCCTGAAAACAAAATCATCCTTTTCGGGAGTCGGCAAGCCAAGATCAGTCTCCTCGTCCAGCTTCTCCATCAAGGCTTCATAAACCTCAAATGCGCCATATATGCTGTAATGGTTGTCCACCGCCGAGCTGTTTTCCCGAAGGGTTCCGTTTTTCTCACAAGCGGCGCGCATATCGATATATGGCACCCCTGCCCCGTCAAGACGGGAGAACAGCGCACGCGAGGTAAGCTCGGTAAAATCACTGCGGTTATTCAGCCATGAGGGGTAGGCATCCGCATGGCACACATACTGACACGGCACCGCGATATAGCAGAA
Source organism: Oscillospiraceae bacterium (assembly GCA_015064135.1). Taxonomy (GTDB): domain Bacteria; phylum Bacillota; class Clostridia; order Oscillospirales; family CAG-272; genus UMGS1696. The sequence goes on along the minus strand of SVSU01000104.1, from coordinate 1,516 downwards.
ATAGCCGCCGTAGGAATTTACCGCCTCCGCATGACGGGCAAGCCTTGCCGCAATTTCCTCCGCTTCCCGTTCCACAACCTCACCGTTCAAGGTTTTCGCCTCATAATCGGGAGCATTGTACGGGAGAAGCAGATTCTCCTCCCTCATTACCACGGTATCATTGACCACGGGCCGCCGCAGAAGTCTGAGATCTATCCATGTCCGCGCTTTCAATGCGGTATTCCGTCCGGGTGCATGATCGGACAGATAGGTTTCCACAGCGGAAAAATCCCCTCCGTCAAGCATCCCATGGGCAGTCATCCCGGGCATTACCGCAAGGTTTCGGTTTTCATAATACGAATATGTCTCGGGCTCTCTGATAAAGGCAAACAGCAGCACCGCACCGAGGAACAAAAGAAAGGACAGGGAATAGGCAATATCGATAATCTTTTTTGATTTCATTCTCACACACCCACCTCTCTTTCATTAAAAATGAAAGTAAATAAAGGGATTGAAGCTGCCCGTCACCAGTTTAACATAGGAATAGAGGAATATCCCCCATGTAAATGCCTTTCCCAAAGCATAGGCAGGGGCAGAATCCGCAAATTTCTTATTCAACCATGGGACAAGGGGCATGGAGACCGCCGCACAGATCACCCACTCAAAGGCATACTGCCTGAGATAATACACAGCCTGCCCTGCGGAGACACCCTCCCCAAATCCGAACATAGCGGAGAGATAGCAAACCGCATCGGAGAGGGATGCCGAACGGAAGAATACCCATCCCACAAGAACGACAAGCAAAGTTCCGCCGTGACGGATAAGCCGCGGCACCTTCGGCAGAACATTCCTGAGAACAAATTTTTCAAGAAGCAGGAACAGGGCATAATAGAGCCCCCAGGCAACAAATGTCCAGTTTGCTCCGTGCCAAAGTCCTGTAAGAAACCAGACCACAAGCAGATTGCGTATCTGTCGGGGCACACTGCATCGGTTGCCGCCCAGGGGGATATACACATAATCGCGGAACCAACGGGAGAGGGTCATATGCCATCTTCTCCAAAAGTCGGTGACGGAATCGGCGATGTAGGGATAATTGAAGTTTTCGGGAAAGCGGAAGCCGAATATCCGCCCGAGCCCTATTGCCATATCGGAATATCCCGAAAAATCAAAGTAAATCTGAAAAAGATAAGCAAATGCCCCCACCCATGCGGCAGATGCCGGAAGCTCGGCCGGGGGGATGGCAAACACCTCATCGGCAATCTCTCCCATGGCGCCCGAAAGGACCATTTTTTTGCCGAGCCCCAGCATGAAACGGGACGCCCCTTCGGAAAAGCCCTCAATGGTATGCTCACGTTCCGACAGTTCGTTTGCCACATCGGAATAATTCACGATGGGACCTGCCACAAGCTGCGGAAACAGAATGATATACAAAAACACAAGAAACGGGTTCTTCTGCGCCTTGTGCTTCCCCATGTACACATCAAACAGGTAGCTCATCCCCTGGAAGGTATAAAAAGAAATACCGAGAGGAAGAACG
>SVSU01000103.1 GCA_015064135.1 Oscillospiraceae bacterium | reverse complement strand
TAAAAAAAACACGACACTTCGGAAGACATAAGCTTTCTCCTTGTGTCATGTTTCACGCGCTGCGGTTTCGTGTTGCATATGTTGCATTTTCGTGTTGCATTTTATCATAAAACTTTGTTGTGTGGTTTGAAATTTTGTGTTTTTATGGTTAAATATAAATCTGTATATAGTTTTAAAACAAAAAAAATAAACCGTGATACACCATATCTTGTGTTTAACAAGAGTAATCACAGTTTATATTGTTATGGAGACAACTGGAATCGAACCAGTGACCCCTTGCATGTCAAGCAAGTACTCTAACCAGCTGAGCTATGCCTCCGTTTGTCAACGTGGGTATTATATCATATTTCTGATGTGATTGCAAGGGCTTTTTCAAAAAAATCTCCGGAAACCGAAGTCTCCGGAGTGTTTTTTGTTTGTCAGGTCAGGAAATAGAACCGTAAATGTATACGATATTGTCCCCTTCATTCAGATAGGTGGAACCTGCCTTTGAGCCGTCGGCTCCGTTGATGGTGTAATACCATGCGTTTCCGTCTTCGGCAGCGTATGTTGTACCGTCATAGGTTACAGCCTCCAGAGAATCTTCATCGTATTCGGGGATCATGCCGTAGCCTTCAAGCACTGCGCAGATGGACTCAAGAACTGTGGGGGCGGATTCTGTTGTGCCTTCCAGCTCAATGGTGTGCGCATCTACCAGTGTCTCTCCGTTGATGACGACAGAGAAGGTTGCGTTTACCTTTACGCGAGGGGTGCTTGTTGCACAGGATATCATCACCATGCATACCATACAAGCCGCCATAAGAAGGGCAAAAATTCTTCTCTTTTTCATTTTACCATACCTCCGGTATTATGAGATTTTTTTCACTGAAGATCCCACGGATCCTCAATTCATCTGTAATTATACACCACTTTTTACCTGTTGTCAAGGGTTTTGTTGGTTTATTTCACCATTTCTCACCCAATTTTTTCCTGTTTCATAGCAAAAGACTGACAAAACAGAGCGCCCATAATACAAAGAACACTGATCTCGGGGATCCACTCCCACACGGGAACGGGAGGGTTGGCGAAAAAGTAATACTGTGTATCCTCCACAACGATATGATAAAGGAGTGGCAGACCGAACAGGGGGATAAGCAGCTTTTTTGTGGGCAGGTATCCAAGGACAGTCAGCGTATAGACCGCAAGAACCGTCACATAAAGGATGGTGCACAGGCTTCGATGAAGGAGAGAAAAGTCCGTCTGCGCTTTGATGATGAAAAATGCCACACCCAGCGCCACAGCACCGATGGAAAAGGGCTTGAAGCGCTCACCGCCCGTGATGTTCCCGGCTATAAACAGGACAACGGCGGCACAGGGCAGAAAAAGGCGCACAATGAGGACAAACCAATCGATCTCACCCGAAAGAAAGTACCACAATCTTAAAAAACCTGCCGCCGCCATGATAAGGGAGGCTGCCAACGCTGCAGGGTGGTCCCGCCGAAGGCTGATCTCAGTCCGTTTTTGAAAAAGTTTTCTCATATGGTTCACCCCGTTCAGGCTCGCTCCAATTTCTTGAAATAATATGTACCGTCTTCCCTTTTGATGACAAGCGCCGTGTATTCCGACGTGGTCTCATCGGCAGTACAGCGGAAGCGGACGCGGTATGTTCTTTCCGTTTCGTCAACGGAGATGATCTCTGCCTCCACCCCTCCATCGGCAGGCACCATATTGCAGATATATCCTTCCACTTTTTTCAGATAACGGAAAACGCCGCCGTCCTTGTGGGAAACCTTCACGTCCCCTCCGAAATATCGGTATACCGTATATTCAAAATCATCGGCAGGGATGATCTGGGTGATCTGAAGCTCGGGATATTCCTCCGCCGCTTCTTCAATGAGCCGACGGTTGCCCGAATATTTGGTATACTCCGTCTCAAGCATATGTCGGAGCACCGCATCCCGATAGGAGGTGATGGCATCGCCCATGTTGTCGAATGCGGGAAGCTCGGTGCTGTCCGTAATAAGAATGTCGAGAATGGGGCGAAGGAGGGCGGCAGTTTCGCTGTCTCCCGTATGTGTGGCAGTGACGGCTTCGCCCATATAGTCGTAGGTGTCAAAGCCCAGATCATCCATGAGGGTGCAGGAGAAAAGCATAACTGCGGCGGCGGTGAGCAATACGAGAAGGAATCCGTTTTTCATCGTCCTTCCCCCTCACACCATCGGGACACAGCCGCCTTTACATCTGCGTACATATACAGTGAGCCGAGACAGATAAGGGGTCGCCTCTCCTCAAGGGAATCGCGGCAGGCGGCAAACACGCCCTCCTCTATGGAATCAAAACCGATCGCCGATACCCCGTGGGCGCCGTATTCCGCAGCTTCACGGTCAGCGCTGAGGGAGCGTTCATTGTTGGGGGTGACGCAGTAGACCTTCTCCGAGAGGGGGGCGAGCATTCCGATCATTTCCGAATACTCTTTATCCTTCATGACCCCCATGAGGATGTTCACTCTCCCGTCCTTTGTCAGTGGGGAGAGATATTGTCTGATGTTCTCCGCCGCACTTCCGATGCCCTGTACGTTGTGGGCACCGTCGTAGATCACGAGGGGAGATTCACGGAGAATTTCAAATCTGGCGCTCCATTTTGCTGCCATGAGACCTTCGCGCACCGCATCGTCAGAAATGCGGATTCCCTCTTTGCGCAGGATCCGGCAGGCGGTCAGCACAACGGCGGTGTTTTTCGTCTGATACAGCCCAAGGAGGGGGATGGCGATGTGCTGTCCGTCGAAATCGAAGGTGGTTCCGCGAAGGGAGGCGGAAACATTGGTGATCTTTGCAAAATCCGTGGAGTAACAGGGGGAGCCGCGTTCATCGGCGCGGTCACGGATGACCTCCTCCGCCTCGGGTGGGCATTCGCCGCAGAGGACGGGACAGCCTGCCTTGATGATACCTGCCTTTTCGGCGGCGATGGCGGCATGGGTGGAGCCGAGAATGGCTGTGTGGTCAAAGGCGATTCCCGTTATAATGGAAAGAACGGAGCCCTTTATCACGTTTGTGGAGTCCAGCCGTCCCCCCAGCCCTGCTTCGAGGACAACAAAATCGCAGTTTTTCCGCTTGAAATACTCAAAGGCGATGGCGGTGATCAGCTCAAATTCCGTCGGAGGATCGGACATGGCGTCGGCAAAGGTTTTCACATAAGCCGTCACCTCGGCAAGGTCACCGTCTGTGATATTCTCCCCGTTCAGTCGGATGCGCTCGTTGAATTGCTCGATATAGGGGGAGGTGAAAAGCCCCACGGTGTACCCCTCGCGGCGAAGGATGGAGGACAGCATCACGGATGTGGAGCCCTTCCCGTTTGTGCCTGCCACATGGATGAAGCGGCAATGGTCCTCGGGGTTTCCGAGGCGGTCACAGAGGTCGGATATCCTCTCAAGACCCGGTCTGCTGCCAAGCCATGTGACGGAATGGATATATTCAAGTGCTTCTTTATATGTCATGGTGATTCCTTTTATCTATGATTGTTTACGATCTTCATAAGGGGCTTTCTGAGGGTAAGGAGAATGGGGATGAGCACCAGCTCAAGGGCAATGAGGACGGTATACTCCGTGGTCAGTCGGCTGATGAAGAAAGCCCAATATGTCTTTGAGGTATAGAGTTGGGATATCCATACAGTATTGATGAACAGCCCGATGCCCAGATTATTGATGATGGTGGGGACGACAACATTTGGGAAAAAGCGAATCTGACTCCACCGAGGGGCTCGGTTTCCATCACCGAAGGGGGCAGGATGAAGAAAAATGCCGTTTACGATCCCCATAAGCACCGCACAGAAGGTGAATCCGGGATGATAGGTCCCGATCGGGAAAAGGACGGCTCCGAGAAAGTCCCCCACTCCCCACACGGCAGCGGAGACCCACGGCCCGAAAAGACCGGCGGCGACGATGCCCGGGATAAAGCTGACACCGATCTTCAGACCCATGGTATTGAAGGAGCAGAAGCGGTTGAGGACGATCTCCAAAGCGACAAGAAACGCCGCAAAGACAAGAATACGGATGTTTTTGTTTTTCATAAAAACACCTCCCATAAATATTCCGCGGAAAAAATGATTCCGCCTGAACATTTACGAGAGGGATTGGCTCTTTGTGATGCACAGCGGGATGCGAATCACCGACCGCAGCACCTCGTCACACTGACGATTGCTTTCGTCCAACGGACAACTCCCCGTTCCGCCGGCACTTGACGCCGTTGATTCTACTCTGTTTGCTATTCAGTTTTCCGCATAAGTATTATACCACATTTTGTCGGGGTATGTCAATGGATAGAAGTGAAATAATGGCACATTCCTCCTTCATCTCGGGCAAAAGACAGGGGGATGGGAGCAGACCGCGGCACATCAGCCTTTCTCAAACCCCACAAGCACCCCGCCTTTCTCCGCATAAAAACTGCACAGACCGCGCAGGGCATGAATCTCAACGTCCGCATCGGGGAATTTCATCAATATCATCCCACGAAGCCTGAGGGCGGCTTCCTCGTTCATGCAATGGCCGATGCTGACCTTTCCCGATGAAAAGCCTCTTTTGGCAAGCTCCTCCGTAATCATTCTCAGGGAACGCTGCTCGCCTCTGCATTTGTGCATGGGCTCAAGGGTTCCCTCGTCGCTCGCTCTGCCTACAATGCATATCCCGGCAACACCCACGAGCTTTGCGACAACAGGGGACACTCTGCCGTTGTTTGCAAAGTTCCTCAAGGATTTCAGCATAAACAAAAGTCCCGTTTTTTCACGATATTCCCGTATTCTTTGGCAGATCTCATCATAGTCAATGCCGCTTTTTACATATTCCTCGATTTTTCTGACAAGCAAGGTGATCTCAGGGCCTGCGGAAAGGGTGTCGATAACAAAAACCCGTCTGCCCGTGTGCTCAGATTCGTAGATTTCCTTTGCCGCCATGGCGGAATTACAGCTTCCGGACAGCTTGCTTGTTATGGTCACGCAGAAAACGTCGTCCGCCCCACCGAAGGCATTCAGCCAGTCTGTTGTGTTGGGACAGGAGGACTTGGATTTTCCCTTGTATCCCTCAAGGTATGCCGTCATTCCATCCGCGTCAAGGTCGGCATTGTCAACAAATTCACGCTCGGCGGTAATGACCTTCATAGGTGCGGATGCAAAGTCCGCATGCTCAAGATGAAATAAATCGCAGGACGAATCTGCCGCAATTTTCACTGTTCTCATAGCTTCTCCCTTTCCCGAATAATAATTCATATCTTCTTTATCATGGGTTCGGCATATTATACCATGTCAATGTTGATATGTCAATATGTTTTGGGAAAATAATTGCCATTTGACAACAGTTATTTTCAGATAACAATAAAAAGAGGGATCATGCAAAGCCGCAGACCACCTGTCCGTCCACAACATTGATGAGTGCATAGGAGGAATTGTACCACCGTCCGGCGGAGCCGGGGTTGATGGTGCGCACCGAGCGTCCCCCCGAGGCATCCACCGCCATGTCGCATGGGCTGTGGGTGTGACCGAAGAGGAGAACATCCGCACCGCAGGCTTCCGCATGGTCAACGGCACGCTGTATTCCCGATTTCACATTCAATTTGTGGCCGTGGACAGCTAAAAACACCACGCCGCCGAGCTCAAATTTTCGCTCAAAGCATAGTCCGCCCCCGCCCATGAAGGAAGCGGAGAACTCCTCGTGATTCCCTGCCACCGATATGCAGGGAACGGAGAGGGTCCTCGTCACCGTTTCAAAATCAGCTGTTCCGTCGCCGAGATGAACAATGAGATCAACGCCGCCGTGGGTGAGATGGGCAGCAATTCCCTCCTCCATTCGCCGGGTGACGCCGTGGGTGTCCGAAAAAACAAGCATTTTCATTGACTGTACTATCCTTTCAAAAAAATTTGCAGCACTTCCCCTCCGCCCCGAATATACTGTTACAGCAGCGCAAACTTATACAGCATACGAAGGAGGTCTGCATCGTGAAATTTATCCCCGATCGAAAAATGATCGAAGGCATTCGCCAAATGCCCGACGATAAGCTGTGGCACGCCGCCTGCATCCTTTTTTCACAGTTCGCGGCGGATGGAAGACGAAAAAATCCCGATCCGCGGAAAATAAGGGGAATCCGACGGGTGCTCGATGCCATCACGGATGAGGATATCCAAAGATTGGGTGAGATGGCGGAGATTTATTATAATACCGCACCTCGGGATGAGGAAAGGAGGGAGTGGTCGTGAACGAAGATCTTTCGCAGATGATATCGAAGATCATGTCCTCCCCGGGATTTGGGAATCTGGTAAACGAACTGAAGCAGTCGGGTGCCGAGGGGGCATCGGAATCTGCTGAAAAACCTGCACCCTCCCCCGAGGAGATGGCGAAAAAGATCCCCGAGCTTCTTCACTCCATGGGGGCTGACGGAAAAACGCCCGAGAACGCAGACGCGGCAAAAATCAACAAGGCTGTGAATGCTCTCTCAAAAATGGACAACAAGAACTGCGAGAAGCTGCTCTGCGCCCTGAAGCCCTATCTGAACAAGGAGCGAGGAGAGGTCATCGACAAGGCAATGAACGTTATGAAGCTCACCGACATTCTGAACCTTCTCGGTGAAGGCGACGGAAAATAAGGAGGATTATTGTGTACGCACGAGGCATAAATAAGCAAACCGTCAGGGCATCCCCCAGCTTCCGAGGAGGGAATGTGTTCCCCGTTTATCCCTCCGATCGGGACGAGAGCAGCTACGGCGCCCACCTTCCCCCGCGTTACGACGGCAGCCGCTTCTCCCGAGCCGCCCCCGAAACGGAGACAAAGCATCATCAGCCCACGATATATGAACGAGGCGATGAAACGGGTTCGGATGACGTGTACCCCTCCTCCACCGAGATGGATGCGGATGTGAGAGAACAGCAGGATGATGAGGGAACAGCGCGTCAGGACAACGACTGTGAGGAGCTGCCGTGCCCTCTCCCCCCCGAGGAAAAAGACTGCCCCAAGCCCTCTCCTCTCGGCGATCTCATGGGTTCCCTCCGAGACCGTGTGTCGGGTGAGGATCTTCTCCTCATCGTCATCATCCTGACCCTTGCCCTTGAAGGAGAAAATGCGGAGATCACCATCCTTCTCCTCTCCCTTCTCCTTCTTGTGAAATAGCAAAAGCTAAGCCAACCAAAAATCACTGCGAAGCAACTTCACATTCCGAAGGAATACTTCACATTCCGAAGGAATACTTCACATTCCGAAGGAATACTTCACATTCCGAAGGAATACTTCACTTCCCTTGACATCCCCTTTCCGATGTGCTATAATTGCCAAAAAGAAAGGGGATCATGCAATATGAAAAA
>SVSU01000102.1 GCA_015064135.1 Oscillospiraceae bacterium | reverse complement strand
TTTTCTAAGTGGACTTTTCTTTTTGTCAAGAACTTTTTCTTTTGTCCACGCAAAAGAAAAAGTTCGAGAAACGCTGTTCGTTCGCTATATGTCCGTAATACAAAGTAACGATATAACAAACCAAAGCCCCACGTTCGCTATATCCCTGTAATCCAAACCACAAATTATGCAAAAGCAAACAAAGTACCGCCCCATATCTTGATTCTCACCCGGAAATATGCTATAATATATTTTATATGAAATTATACTGTTAAGGAAACAAACACCATGTCATACAAATATAATTCCCCCGTTGCCGTTCAGCCTTGCGAAACCTATGAAGCGAACGCCATTTACCCCATACTCCGCAGGTGCTTCGCTGACCTCGGAATCGGCGAGGAGACTGTCAGAGGGAAAAAGATCCTTCTTAAAGCGAATCTCGTCATGGCGAAAAAGCCCGAATCCGCCGCAACGACTCATCCTGCCGTCGCCGAAGCCTGCGCACGTGTTCTTGCGGAGTTGGGTGCCGCGGAGATCGTCCTCGCAGACAGCCCCGGAGGCCCCTTTTCCGCCCCTGCCCTTGCCGCCGTGTACAAAACCTGCGGAATGGCGGCTCTTGAGGGTGTCCACGGCATCCGACTCAATGATGATTTCACCTTCCGCAGTGTATTCTTCAAGGAAGGCGCCGTGTTAAAGAATTTCCGCATCATCAATGCCGTTGCGGAGGCGGATGTGCTCATCAACCTTTGCAAGCTGAAAACGCACACCCTCACGGGCTTCAGCTGTGCCGTAAAAAACGTGTTCGGGGTGATCCCGGGGGTGGAAAAGTTTGAAATGCACGCCACCTTCCCAACGGTTGACGCCTTTTCCGAAATGCTGAATGACCTGAATGCCTATCTGCTCCGTGAAAAAACCTGCCTCTCCCTTTGTGATGCCATCATCGGCATGGAAGGCAACGGGCCCACCCACGGTACACCGAAAAAAGCAGGTCTCCTGCTCCTCTCCCGTTCCCCTTATGCCCTTGACGCCGTAGCCGAACATATTGCCGGGCTGGACGGTGTGGCGAAAATGCTCGATATCGGCGCCGAACGGGGCTACTGCGACAGGGATTACCGCAATATTGAAGTGGTCGGCATGACGGAGTATCCCGTTTACCAATTTGAAAAGCCTGCTACGGCGAAAAAGACATTCCTGCAGAATCTCCCCAATTTCATGGGAGGCAGATTTGCCCGTTTCCTTGAGGCAAAGCCCTCTGTTGACCCGAAGAAATGCGTTGGCTGCGGCGTCTGCGTCCGTTCCTGCCCGAAGCACACCATTACGGTCAACGAAAAGAAAAAGCTTGCCGTTATTGACAGGTCGGAGTGCATCAAATGTTACTGCTGTCAGGAGCTGTGCCCTGCCGGTGCGGTAAAGACAAAGCAGAATCCCGTAATCAAGCTGATCCACTGATTTTGCCATTTTATAATTGACAGGGAGGTTTTTTGATGAGTTCACTTACAGCAAAGGCATATGCGAAGATCAACCTGCATCTGGACGTGACGGGTCGGCTCAAAAACGGCTACCACACCATTCGGAGCGTAATGCAGCAGGTGTCCCTGTTTGATGAGATCACGGTGACCAGAGAAGATTGCCCGAACGGTACCCGTGAGATCGGCATCACCTGTACGGTACCCGATATCCCAACGGACAGGCGGAACATTGTTTACAAATGCGCCGATGCTTTTTTTGAGCACTTCGGTATTGACAGCTTCCGCATCTCCATCCATATTGACAAGCGCATCCCCCACGGTGCCGGCATGGCAGGAGGAAGCACGGACGGCGCTGCTGTGCTGAGGCTTTTGCCCCCTCTGTTCGGCATTGATGCGGATGCTGACACCCTCTGCCGTATCGGAAGCCGAATCGGTGCGGACATCCCCTTCTGCATTGTGGGGGGGAGTTGTCTGTGCGAGGGCATCGGCGAGGTGCTGACCCCCATGAAGCGCCGCTTCGACTGTCCCGTTCTCGTTGCCATTGACGGGGAGCCCGTGTCCACCCCGGAGGCATACGGCATGATCGACACCATGTACGGTGAGCGATTCGGCAATGATTCCGCGAGTGCGGAGCTTGCTTTCATGGATTCACCCCATATTCCCGACTCCCTTTACAACATTTTTGAATCCGTCATCCTTCCCCACCATCCCGAAGCTTCTGCCATCAAAGCAGGTATGGCGGCTCACGGAGCGCGGGTCTCTCTGATGAGTGGCAGCGGTCCCTCCGTGTTCGGTTTATTTGAAGATGTGGGTGAACGGGACTGTGCGCTTGCTTACTTCACCTCACGGGGTGTGCGCGCATTCCCCTGCGAATTTGTGGGCTGACCTCGTTTTTCAGACCTCGATTTTTTATGAAAAGAGATGAGATAATCTTGAAAAAAACAGATTCGGTATGGAGCCTCTTCGGCGTTTCCCTCTGCCTTATTCTGATGTTTATAAAATCCGTGGTATTCTACGGAGGGCTGAATCTTGGGAGCTATGACCTCACCTTCTCCTTTGCCACCGTGGGTATCCTCCTTGCTGTCTACCTCGCCGTATACCCCTTCAGCCGCCGCGGAGCAAAGGCTGTGCTCTTTACCTTGTATGCGCTTGCCGGGCTGCTCATGTCCATCGACAGCGTTTACTACGGCTATGTGGCAAAGATGCCCTCCGTGGCTCAGCTCGGTATGGCAGGTCAGCTTGACGATGTTGCCGAAACCATTCAATCCCTCATCGGCTGGGAGGAGATGCTGCCCATTCTCGATCTCCCCCTTTGGTTCCTGTACGCCGTGAACAGAAAAAGCGATCCGCCCCTTCCCCGCGTTCCGAAAAAGGGAGTGCTTGCGGCAGGCGGCGGTGTCTGTGCCCTCGTCCTCGCCGTCATTGTGCTCACCCCCGGATTCAAGGGACGGTATATGACAAATGAGCTGTTCTGCTACCATGTCCGCGATATTGCCGTTACCATCAGTTCCCCCATAGCGGAGAGGGAGGTTGACAAATCCCTCTACACCGCAGAGGCAGAGTCGGACAGCGAATACTTCGGCATTGCACGGGGCAGGAATCTGATCGTCATTCAGGTGGAAGCCATGCAGAATTTCGTCATCGGTGCCGAGTACAACGGGCAGACGGTGACGCCGAATCTGAACGCCCTTATCGGCGGGGATTCCTTCTATTTCAGCAATTATTACTACCAAATCGGCGGCGGAAACACGGCGGATGCGGAATTTGCGGTAAACAATTCCCTCTTCGGCCCCGAGAACGAGGCAGGCTATGTGAAATACACCGACAACGACTACAACGGACTGCCCTTCCTTCTGAAGCAGAACGGTTACAGCGGTGCATACGCCTTCCACGGATATCACGGCAATTTCTGGAACAGAGAAAACGCCTATCCGAATCAGGGCTTCGATGATTTTATCTCCCTTGAGGATCTCGAAAAAACCGATATGTTCCCCATGGGACTGTCCGACCGCGAGCTGTTCCGTCAGTCCATTGACTGTCTTGTGACATATGAGGAGCCCTTCTATGCCTTCTATGTCACCGTCTCCTCCCATCATCCCTATGCCATCCCCGAGGGTGAGAGAGCCATCTCCCTGCTGCCCGAGGATGAGGGGACACTCTTCGGGAACTACATACAGGCCATGAACTATGCGGACACCGTCCTCGGCGAGTTTATTGCCATGCTCACGGAGGCAGGGATTTACGAAAACTCCGTCATTGCCATCTACGGCGACCACTACGCCCTGACCAATACCGACCACGGCATCGCCCACCAATTCCTTGAGATGACGGGCAGGACATACACCATCTTCGACGTGTTCAATGTCCCGTTTATCATCAACGTACCCGGCATGGGAAGGGCGGAGACTGTCGAAACCCCGGGGGGACACATCGACGTGATGCCCACGCTCCTCTGCACCCTCGGTCTCACCAATGACCGCACCGTTATGTTCGGGCAGAATCTGCTCACGGCGGAGGAGGGGATCGTTTGCCAGCAGACCCATCTCGCGCAGGGCTCCTTCATCTCCGAGGATATTTTCTTCAGCAAGCCGCAGAACAATATCGAATCACAATATTCCGTCTACCGAAGGGAAGATATGGCAACGCTCCCCCCCACAGAATATAGTGATCTGTCAGAGTACGCTCTCAACAGCATCAGAGACTGCGAAGCCCTCCTCGCGAGAAACGACATCTTCCTTGATGGAAGCATTTCGTGATTTATCGCTTTAGTGCAATGAATCATACGTTCGTTTTTGTGCATCAAAAGAACAAAAAGCCTGCAAAACAAACACTTTTTTGACCTCGAAAAACACCTTATGTAAAATGTGTCATATTCCCTAAAAAAACAGCGGAAAATTTGTTTCTTATTCTTTTGCAATCCCTATTGACAAAACATGGAGAATATACTATAATATACAACGTACAGCATAGGTTTTTTCACACACCACTATATCTTGTGGTCTACACAATGTTGAAAAAACATACAAACCCGGTTATTATCGCATCCCGTTTACTATGAAAGGTAGGTACTATGATAACAAAAATCATCAAAAGAGACGGAAGAGAAGTTCCTTTTAACATAGAAAAAATCGCAAACGCCATTTTCAGAGCCGCACAGGCGGTTGGCGGAAGCGACTATGATGAAGCAATGGCTCTCGCCTGCGAGGTTTCGGAGCTGATTGAAGAGGACTCCAAAGCCTCGGGGCAGATTCCCACCGTCGAGGGTATACAAGATATGGTAGAGCGTGTTCTCGTGAAGCACGGGCATGCGAGAACCGCCAAGGAGTATATCCTTTATCGTGCGGAGCGCACCAAGATCCGCGAAATGAACACCAAGCTGATGAAGATCTACGAAGATCTGACCTTCAAGAGTGCCCTCGAGAACGACATCAAGAGAGAGAACGCCAACATCGACGGCGACACCGCCATGGGAACCATGCTGAAGTACGGCTCCGAAGGTGCTAAGCAGTTCTACGAGCTGTATGTCATCGATCCCAAGCAGGCGAAGGCACACCGCGAGGGCGACATTCACATTCACGATATGGACTTCTACACCCTGACCACCACCTGCTGTCAGATCGACATTCTGAAGCTGTTCAAGGACGGTTTCTCCACAGGTCACGGTCATCTCCGCGAGCCCAACGACATCCAGAGCTACGCGGCGCTGGCGTGCATTGCCATCCAGGCAAACCAGAACGACCAGCACGGCGGTCAGAGCATCCCCAACTTCGATTACGGCATGGCGCCCGGTGTCAGAAAGACCTACCGCAAGCACCTTGCGAAGAATATCGCGAAGGCGCTGGAGTTCAACGACGGTCTTGATCTTGATGAGGCAAAGGCGGCGGCTGAGAAGATCATCGGCGATATCAGAGATACATACAAACTCGAGCCTGAGCTCGGCTGCGCAAAGGAATACACAGCGGTTCTCGGCGAGGTTCTTGTCCCCTACATCGGCGAAAATGCTGTAAAGGCTGCGGCGATTATCGAAAGAAATACACAGGCTGAGATCGAGCGCAGCACCTATCAGGCAATGGAGGCGCTTATTCACAATCTGAACACCATGCATTCAAGAGCAGGTGCGCAGATTCCCTTCTCCTCCCTGAACTACGGTACCGACACCACACCCGAGGGACGGCTCGTTATAAAGAGCGTGCTCCTTGCAACGGAATCCGGTCTCGGCAACGGTGAGACTCCCATCTTCCCCATCCAGATCTTCAAGGTGAAGGAAGGGGTGAACTACAATCCCCAGGACCCCAACTACGACCTGTTCAAGCTGGCGTGCAAGGTTTCCGCAAAGAGACTCTTCCCCAACTTCAGCTTCCTTGACGCACCCTACAATGCACAGTATTACAAAGATGGCTGCCCCGAGACGGAGATCGCCTACATGGGATGCCGTACCCGCGTTATCGCCAACTACTTCGACAAGGACCGCGAAATCGTAAACGGCAGAGGAAACCTGAGCTTCACCTCCGTCAACCTGCCCCGTATCGCCATCAACGCAAAGGGCAACACGGAATGGTTCTTTGAGGAACTGGAGAGAAAGGTTCAGCTCGTTATCGACCAGCTTCTTGCAAGATTCAAGATTCAGGCTTCAAAGAAGGTCCGCAACTACCCCTTCCTCATGAACGAAGGCGTATGGATCGACTCGGACAAGCTGGATATTGACGACACTGTGGGCGAGGTTCTGAAGCACGGTACGCTGACTGTTGGCTTCATCGGTCTGGCGGAGGCACTTGTTGCGCTGACAGGCAAGCACCACGGCGAATGCGCATCCTCCCAGGCGCTGGGTCTTGAGATCATCGGCTTCATGAGAAAGCTGACCGATGCCGCCTGCGAAAAGTACGGTCTCAACTTCTCCCTCATCGGCACACCGGCGGAGGGTCTCTCCGGCAGATTCGTCCGCATAGATAAAAAGAAGTTCGGCATCATCCCCGGCATCACAGACCGCGATTACTACACCAACTCCTTCCACGTTCCCGTTTATTACGACATCTCCGCCCACGACAAGATCAAGCTGGAGGCGCCTTACCACACCTTGACCAACGGCGGTCACATCACCTACGTTGAGCTGGACGGCGACCCCTGCGAAAACCTTGACGCATTTGAGGAAATCATCCGCCAAATGAGAGAAGCGGGCATCGGCTATGGCGCTATCAACCATCCCGTTGACCATGACCCCCTCTGCGGATACACGGGCATTATCGAAAACATCTGCCCCAACTGCGGAAGAAACGAGAACACCGATGGGGTCCCCTTCGAGAGAATCCGCCGCATCACAGGCTATCTCGTCGGCACACTGGACAAGTTCAACAACGCAAAGCGCGCCGAGGAACACGACAGAGTCAAGCACACTGTGAGAAGTGATATTGAAATCATTTAAATAAATTTCCCGAGAAAAAATGTGCAGAATCCGTTATGGAAACTGCACATTTTTGTTATTTGTATGGGTTTTGTTTTTTGGGGGCATCAGGTCTCAAAACCGGCGAACTGGTTCTGATACAGGTCGTAGTAAATGCCCTCTTTTGCGAGAAGCTCCTCGTGGCTTCCGGTTTCCATAACGGCGCCGTCCTTCATGACGATGATCATGTCGGCATCGCGGATGGTGGAAAGGCGATGAGCGATGATGAGACTGGTGCGGTTTTTCATGAGGGCAACCATGGCCTGCTGGATGTGCATTTCCGTTCTGGTGTCAACGGAGGAGGTGGCTTCATCCAGAATGAGGATCTTCGGGTCCGCAAGGACTGCTCGGGCAATGGCGAGAAGCTGGCGCTGACCCTGGCTCAGGTTACTGCCGCCTTCGGAAAGGACGGTGTTATATCCCTCGGGCAGACGGTTGATGAACTCGTCCGATTCGGAGGTCTCCGCCGCCTTTCGGATGTCCTCGTCAGTGGCATTCTCTCTGCCGTAGCGGATGTTGTTGCCGATGGTATCCTGGAA
>SVSU01000101.1 GCA_015064135.1 Oscillospiraceae bacterium | reverse complement strand
GGAAATGAAGGTGATATATGGCTCGGCGAATCGGGTGCCAGCCTTCTCGACGATCTCCGTGAGGACGTATCGGACACCATTGCCAGAATGTACGTCCCCCTCATCGCCGCCGAGGAGTACGGGATAAGCCCGGAGGATGAGCTCATCCGTGAAAGGGTCGAGCTGAAGATGGACGGGCTGTACGAGGCGTACGACTTTGACTACCGCGCCTATCTCGGTGCCATTTCCGAGTCCCATATGAACGACGGCGCATACCGTTTTACTGCTCTCTGTGAGGCGGTCTCCGATGAGCTGTTTCACGCTATGATCCGTGAGGGGGAGATCATCACCGATGAGGATGCGCTCCTTGAACTTTTCCGTTCCGATGCCTTTATCCGCGCAAAGCAGATCCTTATTCCCCACTCAAACGGAAAAACGAAGGAGGAAAACCTTGCCCATGCCGAAGAGCTGCTTGAATTGGCGCAAGGTGGTGCCGATTTTGACAAACTGGTGCAGGAGTACAGCAAGGACCTCTCCATGTTCAACAACCCCGACGGCTATTATATGATGAAGGGCACCTACTACGAGGAATTTGAGGATGCGGCGTTCTCCCTTGAGGTGGGGGAGGTAAGCGGCATTGTGGAAACTCCTGTCGGTTACAGCATTATCAAGCGCTGTGAAAAGGAGGACGGATACATCACCTCACACATGGACGAGCTGACCTCAGCTTACGGGGACAGTGTTTACAACCTGAAGCTGGAGGAAGTCCTCTCCACCGTCACCGTGGAGGCGACCGATGCTCTGGACGATTATTCCGTGTTCACCCTCGAATAAGGAGGCGGGATCATGCGCTATTACAGAAGAAAACGATACGAAAACGGACGGGCAAAGAAGGTGTTTTTCCGCATTCTCTTTGTCCTCGCGGCGGCGATCATCATTACGGTTGCGGCTTCCTTTGCCGGGAACAGGGTGAAAAAAATGGTGGAGGAGGCACAACGTGAGATCGACTCCGCCGAAACGACGGATGCTGCCTCTGCGAAGAAGGATTCGCACTACACCACACCCCTGCTCTCTGCCCCCATATCGGTTCGCGCCCTGGGTATTGACCCCTTCGGGGATGAGGATGCAGCAGGGCAGATGTCCGATATGAAAGACTCCTTTGATACGGTATCCGTCAACCTCAGAAATGACGGCACACTGATCTATCTCTCCCCTGCCGTGATGGAATTTCTCGGACTTCCCACCACGGATATCACCTCGGACGGCACCTCCTCGGCATACGAGAGACTGAGATCCTTCTGCACGGCAGTAAAAAAAGAAAACCTCCGTCTGAGCGCCGTTCTTGAGCCAACACACGGGGACGGGGACTCCTTTTTCCCCGATTGTGATAAGGAACTGGTCAAGGAATTGACGGAGCTTGGGTTTGACGAGGTCATTTTCACAGGCTTCGATGCATTGACCGACGAGGCGGCAGACTATATCCTCTCTCTTTGCGACAATGTTATAAGGGTGGGCGCCGTTTTCCCCTATGAGGTGTACATGGACGGGCGAAACGAAAAACCCCTCCGTCTCCTCTCCGCCTCAGGCGTGATCCTTTGCGCGGATCCGGGTGCTGACGTAAGAGAACGGGCCGCGGAAACCGTAAAAGAGCAATGCACGGAGATACGGAATGCGGCAGGGCTTTACCACCTTCGCTTTTTCCTCGCCACAGAGGATGAGGCGATCCTTTCCGAGCAGTACAAGGCACTTTGCGCCTCCGATATAGAGAATATCCAGATCGCACCTGCCGTTTCCCCGGATGTTCTGACGGGCGCCGCCCTCGCGGAAACACAAATCCCCGAAACGGAAGCGAAGGAGGAAACAACCTCCCCCGTAAATCCCTATATCACCACAACGGTGGAGACTACGGAGGAGGGTGAGGTCATCCCCGAGGAGGACGAGATTTTCCGCGGCGACGGGTCGTGGTATTAAAAGGAACAATTTCACATAATAAAACGGGGGTGTCGCGTTAAGCGGTCACCCCCACAAAAATTTCTCCGAAAGGAGATATTTTTGTAAATTACGAAGTAATTTGACACGGATGTTTGATGTTTTTGGACATTTTAATGTCCAAAATGGCGGTTTTCAGACCGCCGGCTCAAACTCCGGGGCTGGTGCATTGCAAATGCGACAGCCCCTTGTTATTGGCTTGCAGAATTTGGGTCAAAGATCTCAGCTTGAATAATCGCTTCCGTTTACCCGCGCGTCACTCAGCGGAGATCAAGTAATAGTATATGGGCTGACCGCCGTAGGTGATGTCCACCGAACCGCCGGCAGGCTCCACTTTTTTGCGGAATATCTCAGCCGCACTCTCAGCCGCCGCCTCATCGATGCCGCCGCCGTAGTAGATGTTGATGTAGACCCGTCCGTTTTCCACCGCTTTATCGGCAAGGGCTTGGAGGACGGGGGCAATGGAGTCGCCGCAGCTTACGATCTTTCTTTCGTACATTCCCATGTAATCCCCCTCCTTGATCTCCATGTCGTCAAAGGAGGAATCCCTTGCAGCGTAGGTCACTTCCATGGAATCTACCGTGTCAAGGGCTGCCGTCATGACTTCCCTGTTCTCCTCCGTTTCTTCCTCGGGGTTGAACTGGACCATTGCCATAATGCCACCGGGAACGGATTTTGAGGGGATGACGATGAGCTTCTTTTCCGTCAGAGCCGCCGCCTGTTCTGCCGCCAGAATGATGTTCTTGTTATTGGGGAACACGAATACCACCTCGGCAGGCACGCTCTCGACTGCCTTGAGAATGTCCTCCGTTGAGGGGTTCATGGTCTGACCGCCCGAGATGATGGCATCACAGCCCAGCTCCGTGAAAATGCCCGATATACCGTCTCCTGTGCAGACGGAAACCATGCCGTATTTCTTCAATTCTACGGCAGGAGCACTCTCTTCCTTTGCCGCTGTTGCCGCTGTCCCCTCCTGCTCCGTTATTTTGCTCGTATGCTGGATGCGCATATTCTCAACCTTCACGTTGACAAAATCACCGAAGGCGGAGGCAAGCTCAAGGGCGGCGAGGGGCTCGTTTGTGTGAACGTGAATCTTGATGGTGGTCTCCTCGTCGTCAACCAGCACCAGGCTGTCACCCATGGCAGACAGTGCACTGCGAAGCCCGTCGGAAGGCTCCGTTCCCTTTCTGTCGATGATACATTCGGTGCAGTAGGTGAAGGTGATCTCGGAGGTGTCGAAATCATCGAACTTCGCCGATTCTCTGACAACCGATTCCCTGTATGCGCTGTCCTCCTCGGCAGGGGTCTCGTCCTTGCCGCGAAGGGAGGAGAGCATGGATTTGAGAGCCAGAAGCCAGCCCTTGCCGCCGGCATCCACCACGCCTGCTTTTTTCAGAACGGGATTCTGCTCAATGGTCTCGTCAAGGGCGCTTTCCGCTTCTCTGACCGCCGCTTCCTGTACATATTCGATGCTGTTGTTCTCCTCAGCCGCCATCTCCGCCACCTCGGCAGAACGGCGCGCCACGGTGAGAATTGTTCCCTCCGCAGGCTTATCAACAGCCTTATAGGCAGACTGAACGCCTTCCTTCAGCGCCTTTGCCCACGCCTTTCCGTCCGCTTCCTTGATGCCGATGAGGGACTTGGAAATCCCTCTGAACAGAAGGCTCAGAATAACGCCCGAGTTTCCTCTCGCGCCGCGAAGCATGGAGGATGCCGCCTTGTTTGCCGCCTCCCCCAGCTCCTCGGTCTCCAGTTTCCTGAGATCGTCGGCAGCGGATGAAATGGTCATGGACATATTAGAGCCCGTGTCTCCGTCGGGTACGGGAAAAACATTCAGATCGTTGATCTCGCGCTCGTTCTTCTTGATTGCCTCTGCCGCATTGATAATAAGACGCTTGTAATCCGCACCGTTGATGCTCTTTCGCTTCTGGTCTTTTTTCGACTCCATAACGATCTCCATGGATGATTTGGGAGAGCCGTCTCCCCCTCTGTACTCGATTCTGATTTTTTTCTTGGGCATGAATCAATCCTCGCGCTTTTTGCCCCAGAAAAAGAGGGCAACGGTGCCGGGACCTGTGTGGCTGCCGATGGTGGTGCCGATGTTGTTGATGAGCACACGGCCGTTGAGCTTGGGGAAACGGGCTTCCACAAGGGCTGCCACCTTCTCCGCGTCCTCACGGCAGGCTGACATGGAAATATAGCACTTTCCGTCGTAATCGTGAGCATTGTCGGCACATTCTTCCATTTTCGCAACAATTTCCCCGATCACGCGGTCCTTGCCTCTGATCTTGAAACGGGGGATCAGTTTGCCGTTGTTGTCCATGTTGAGGAGAGGGCAAATCTTCAGCACTGTGCCGAACCAGCCCGACGCCTTGGAGATTCTGCCGCCCTTTACATAGAATGTCAGGTCGGTGGAGAAGAACCAGTGGTGCATACGGAGCTTGTTGTCCTCTGCCCACGCATAAAGCTCGTCGATGGTCATGCCGCCGTCACGAAGGTCTGCCAGCTTATCCATGAAAAGCCCATAGCCGGAGGAGGCTGCAAGGGAGTCAACAACCAGCACACGGCGCTCGGGATATTTCTCCATCATCTCCGCGGCGGCGATCTTCGCAGAGTTGACGGAGCTTGAAATTCCCCCGGACAGGGAAACGTGAAGGATATCATATCCCTCCTTGAGGAAGGAATCAAAATATGTTTCGTATTCGTCCACGTTGACCTGAGAGGTCTTGGTCTCCGCGCCGTCTACCATTGCCTGATAGAAATTCTCGGAGGACATGGTCTTTCCGAGATCATCAAAATACTGCTTTCCGTCAAGGGTGTAGTGGAAGCAGATGTATTTGATGTCACGGCTGTCGAAATGTTCAGCGGAAAGATCTGCCGTGGAACAGCAGCTGAGAATATAGTTTGACATGATGGTTTCCTTTCAATCTATTATAATATTCACGGCGCAGTTTAGTATATCAAAATGAACTGTAACGTTATGTCTACTATTATTTTACCACAATTTTTGGAAAATGCAACATTTTTTTGAGAAAAGATTTGAGAATATCTCAAAATAACGCTGGTTTTTTTCAAAAGTTTATTTGACAGGGCATTTTTTTCGTGCTATAATGTGTGGAACACAAAAAAAGGGAGAGAACAGCCATGAAAACCCTCATTCTTGTAGACGGACACAATCTGCTTTTCCGTATGTTTTACGGAATGCGCGAGGCAGTAATCGGAGTGGACGGCAAATCGGTTCACGGTGCCGCAGGCTTTATCGGCGGAATATGCAGTATCATAAACGCCCTCCACCCCACCCACATGGTCGTCCTCTTCGACAGCGAGGAATGCGGCGACAGACGGCAAATCAACCCCGAGTATAAGGCAAACCGCCCCGATTATTCAAAAATGACGGAGGAGGAGTGCCCTTTCACCCAGCTTCCATACATATACAGGTGTCTTTCCGTGATGGGAGTGGCTTATTCCGAGGTTCACGGATGCGAAGCGGACGACATGATCGCGGCATATGCCCTGAAGTACACGGGGGCCGCCGATATGATGGTTGGAATCGTGTCAACGGACAAGGACTATTACCAGCTCATCTCCGACAATGTGTGGGTGATAAACTGCGGCAGAGGCCGTGTGGATTATGTGACTCCCGACACGGTGAGGGCGAAATACAATATCCCCCCTTCCCTTTTTGCCGACTTCAAATGTCTCATCGGAGACAAGTCGGACAACATTACGGGGGCGGTGGGCATCGGTCCGAAATATGCGGCGGAGCTTCTGGTGCGGTTCGGCTCCCTTGACGCTATTATTGAGCGAAGGGCGGAAATTGAGCGTCCGTCCCACAGGAGGAGCATTGAGGAAGCGGCACATCGGCTTCTTGAAAACAGGAGGCTCATCCTCCTTGATGGTCACGCAGACCTTCCCTTCACCATAGACGAAGCGGCTTTGCCCCGTCTCAGATGGGTGAGCCCTTCGAGAGTCCTTGCGGATGCCGGGGTTTTGTGAGCTGTCCCGTCATTGAATATACATAAAAAGGCAGGCGTAACACTCTTTTTTCGGGAATGTTGCGCCTGCCTGTCAATTTGGGATCAATAGCCCAGCTTTTCAAAACGGGGGGTCAGATAGTCGTTGTTGTACTCGGGGCCGCCGGGGAAGTTTGCGCTCTTATAGATACCGGGGGTGATTCCCTTCTCCATCAGTTTCTCCACCATGGTCGCCGTGATGCACCACATGATGTAGTCGGAGGCGATACCCGATGCGGCACCGAACTTTGCTTCGATTCCTTCAACATCAATCATGGCTTCCGCCGCAGGTGCGCAGTTGTCAACGGTATGTGTGGCAAACTCGTACAGCTTCTTGCCCGAGGGATGGATGGGGTCAACCTGTGTGGCATACTCCATGCTGGTGAAGGCGATGATCTTCACGCCCTTCTCGATAGCATCCCATGCCATGTCCACAACGTGCTTTGTTCTGCCCGACACGGAGCTGACGATAACAACGTCCCCTGCCTCCAGCTTGTCAAAGTCCTCGTTGCGGTGGTATTCTCTGTAAAGGATGGGGCCGCCGCCTCTTACGAGAAGGTCGTCCTGGATTCCGTGGCAGATCTCGCCCAGCCAGATCTTATGTCCGCCGGCTACGGCATCCGCCATGATCTCCGCCGCCTTGATGATGTTCTCGGTCTGTGTCGCTCTCACCTTCGCAAACAGCTCATCTACCGCCTGCTGATATCTTTCAGTCAATCTCATATTCTATCTCCATTCCGCCAAAAAGGCTGTGAATCTCTTTTTTTATGTGTACAAAGGCTTTGGGTGGGTCTCCCCCGTCCCTTACCAGCCGTACTTTTCGTAGTTGGGCTCGATTACGGTCTCGTTATACTGCTGACCGCCGGGGAAGTTGCCGCTTTTCAGAATACCGGGGGTGATTCCCTTCGCGAGAAGCTTTTCTACCACTGCCGCGGTGATGTTCCACATGATATAGTCGGATGCAATACCCGATGCTGCCGCAAACTTCGCCTCGATGCCTTCAACGTCCAGCATAGCCTCGGCAGCGGGAGCGCAGTTGTCAACCACGAGGGACACAAACTCGTAGAGCTTCTTTCCCGAGGGGTGGATGGGGTCAACCTGTGTGGCATACTCCATGCTTGTGAAGGCGATAACGGTCACGCCCTTCTCCATGGCGTTCCATGCCATTTCAACAACGTGCTTTGTTCTGCCAGATACGGAGCTGACTACAACAACGTCGCCGGGCTTCAGGTTGTCGAAGTCCTTGCTGCGGTCGTACTGCTTATAGAAGATGGGGCCGCCGCCGCGGAAAATAAGGTCCATCTGGATGCTGTGGCAAATCTCCGCCAGCCAGATCTTGCCGCCGTTTGCCACTGCATTGGCGATAAGGTCAGCCGCCTTGTCGATGGTCTCGGTCTGTGTTGCTCTTACCTTGGCAAACAGCTCGTCAACCGCTTTCTGGTATCTTTCCATTAACATCATAATCTTTTCTCCATTCTGCCGATATCGGCTGTGA
>SVSU01000100.1 GCA_015064135.1 Oscillospiraceae bacterium | reverse complement strand
CCCATGGGATGCCATCTTGTCATTCCCGAGAAATACCGCATTTCAGCCGAGCTTTCGGAGAAACTGGGTATTGCCCCCGAGCGCGCAGGTGTTATTGTGGGAGAATGTCACGGCATCATCGGCACCGAGGAAAAGGGAGAGGGCGGCTTCGGCTACGACAATCTGTTCTTCTACCCCGACCTTGGCAAAACATTTGCCGAAATGGACGGGGACGAAAAGAATTCCGTCAGCCACAGAGGAATTGCCATGAGAGAGCTTGCCAATCTGCTCATGGGTCTTATAAACGGATAAAATCGATGAAGGAAGGTCACAATTTTGTTAAACAGTAAGCAAAGAGCAGCATTAAAAAGTATCGCCAGCCGCATGGACGCCATTTTCCAGATCGGCAAGGGCGGAATCAATGAAAATATGTGCGCAGCCATCGCCGATGCACTGGAAGCGAGGGAGCTTATCAAAATAAGCGTCCTCGACAATTCCTCCGAGGATGTGAAGGAAGCGGCAAGAGATATGGCAGCCATCACCGATTCCGAGGTGGTTGCCGTAATCGGACGGAAAATCATCCTGTATAAGCAGGCAGAAAAAGCGGAAAACAGGCGTATCTCTCTTGAAATATAAGAAATATCATGTCACAGAATAAGAAAAAGCGGAGGACGGGACTTTTCGGAGGCACTTTCGCACCGCCTCATCTGGGGCATCTCCACGCCGCCGAAACCTTTCTTTCCGAGATGGCGCTTGACGAGCTTATCATCATGCC
Source organism: Oscillospiraceae bacterium (assembly GCA_015064135.1). GTDB lineage: Bacteria > Bacillota > Clostridia > Oscillospirales > CAG-272 > UMGS1696. The sequence goes on along the minus strand of SVSU01000100.1, from coordinate 6,741 downwards.
CACATTCATTCCGCCCCATAAGGAGCATTCGGCAGGGGACACACCCGAGCTTCGCTTCCGTATGTGCCGTTCCATGTTCGGCGCGCTTCCCCGAACGGTGGTTTCCGATTATGAAATCCGCAGGGAAGGGGTAAGCTATACGGTGAACACTCTTGAGCATCTGATGGAGGAGGATCCCGAGCGCGAGATTTTTCTCCTCTGCGGAACGGATATGCTCCTGACCCTTGACACATGGCGCAGGGCGGCGGATATTTTCAGCCTTTGTGAGATCGTGTGTATGCCCCGGTATGACGGCTCGCTGAAGGAGGTCATCCGAAAGGCCGACGGGTACAGCGAACGGTTCGGGAAAAAGGTGACGATTCTTTCCGAGGACCCCTTTGTGCTCTCGTCCACGGAGGTAAGAGAAAAAATCCGCCAAAGATCCGATTTATCCGAATTTCTTTCACAGGATGTTATTGAAATTATAAAGAATGAAGGGTTATACTTATAACATGATTACCGAGCCCACACGCGCAGATATCGACGCCCTGCGGAATGCGGTGAAGCCGTACTACACGGAAAAGAGATATGCCCATGCTCTGTCCGTTGAGGAGGAGGCAGCCCGTCTCGGTGAGATACTTCTCCCACACAGGACAGGGGCCCTGAGAGCCGCCGCGTTGCTTCACGACATTACAAAAAAATACGATTTTCAAAAACAGTTGCAATATTGCGCCGATTTTGGTATAATATTGAAAGAGCCTGTTTCTCCCGAGGTGCTTCATGCCAAAACGGGAGCAGGTGCGGCTGAGCGAGACTTTCCCGAATTCGCCCACGAGGATGTGATAAACGCAATCCGATACCACACCACGGGCAGATGGGGGATGACCGTTTTTGAGGCTGTCATCTTTCTTTCGGATTATATCGAACCGAGCCGCACTCACGAGAAGTGCATTGCATTGCGGAATGAACTCTACGGAAAGCTCCGCTGTGCAGATACGGCGGCAGAAAGAGAAAAAGCCTTTGATCGGGCAGTTCTTTGTGCCCTTGATAACACCATTTCCTATCTCATGCACAAAAAGGCTGTTATCGATATTGAAACCGTTGAGGCGAGGAATTATTATCTGTCTCAGCGAAACTGCATATGACCGTCACCCCGGGTGACATATGAGGTGTTTATATGAGCAAGCAAAATAATTTCCCCGAGCAGAACGAAAACGATGTTTCTCAGTACTACCCGTCAGATGAAACATACAACGACTTCGACGATGTGTTTTACAATTATGACAAGGAGCAGAGGGAAAAGAAAGGCTTCAAGGTGACAAAGTTCACCTCTTCCCAGCTTATCCTTCTTGCCGTTATCTTTGTGGTATATACAGCCCTTATCTTCACGGCATCATGGCTTATTTTCTACCGTCCCTCCCAGCCCTCCGAGATTCCCTTTGAGACGGAGGACGTAACGGGAGCCTTCGCCGAGAGCGTGACTCCTCCCCTCGACAACAAAGACCCTGTGGGTGAGGAAACGGGGAAGGTGAATGCCGACGAGAACGCTTATGTGGCGAAGGAGGGGGTATATAATATCCTTGTTGTAGGCCGTGACAGCGCCGCAACCCTCGCCGATGTGACCATGATCGTCAATATGGATACGGTCAATAAGTCTGTTTCCGTTATGCAGATACCCCGTGATACTCTCGTCAATATCGGTGTACCCACAAATAAGGTGAACGCGGCATACTCCACCTATGTGGGCAATGCGTACCGCAGCGGTGCAGAGAACACACACCTTGCCGCCCTTGAGGAGTATATCTCCCTCTTTGAGAAGAACCTGTGCATCGAGATTCACCACGGTGCGGTGGTCAACCTTGAGGCGTTCATCACGATCGTTGACCTGTTCGGCGGTGTTGACGTTTATGTTCCCCGCGGAATGTACTACAACGACCCCGAGCAGAACCTGTATATCAGCATCGGCTCGGGTATGCAGCATCTTGACGGCTACAACTCCATGTGCTTCGTGCGCTTCCGTTCCGATTACGTTCAGGCAGACCTGGGGCGCGTCAACGCACAGAAGATCTTCATGACCGCTTTCCTCGAGAAGGTGAAGAACAGCGTAAGCCTTACCAATCTGGGGCTGATTTCCGATGTTGCAAACGCTGTATTTGAAAATGTTGTGACCGACATGACGGTTTCCGACATCATCTACTACGGCAAGGCGCTCATCGGCATGGAGCTCGGCAATGTGAATATGCTGACCCTTCCCGGCAACCTGGATATGTGGAGCAGCTACTATGTAATGAACAAGGCGGCGGCTCTTGATGCGGTGAACCGGTACTTCAACATTTACAAAAAGACGATCCCCGAATCCATTTTCGACAAGAGCCACGTTTTCTGCGATGACAGCAGCACGTCCATCAGCAATATTTACTACGGCTCAGCCGAGGATGTCCTTGACGGCGTTTACAACGCGGAGGAGATCGACAACGAATCAATCTATATTCCCAATATAAACGGATAAAAAACAGAAGGAGCGCATGATTATGGATATCGAAACAACAAAACTCCCCATAGAAGAAAACCTTACAAAAGAAATACTCCATGACGAACCCTTAAAGCTGGCGGAATTCATGGTGGCTATCCTTGACTCCAAAAAGGCGAAGGACATCAAGCTGCTCCATGTTGAAAACCAGACCATTATCGCGGATTATTTCGTTATCTGCACGGGTACTTCAAGAACTCAGATCCGCGCCCTTGCGGGAGAAGTTGAGTTCAAGCTTGAGCCTTACGGTGTGGAAGCACTCCGTACCGAGGGCGGCGAGTCGGGCATCTGGATCCTCCAGGACTACGGTTCCGTGATCCTCCACATCTTCTCCCCCGATGCGAGAGATTTCTACAAGCTGGACAAGCTCTATATGGACACCACGGAGAAGGATATTTCCACTTTAATAACAGTTGACTAACAGGAAAAGAAAAAAATTCACATAAAAAAGGAAGTCGGACATGAAATACGATTTTGACAGAATTGAGAATAAATGGCAGCAGAAATGGGAGGAAGCAGGTATCTTCAAGGCAACGGAGGATCACTCAAAGCCCAAGTTCTACGCGCTTGTTGAGTTTCCCTATCCCTCCGGCGCCGGAATGCACGTCGGTCACATCAAGGCGTATTCCGGACTTGAAGTCGTTTCCCGTAAGAGAAGAATGCAGGGCTACAATGTGCTGTTCCCCATCGGATTTGACGCATACGGCCTGCCGACTGAAAATTACGCCATCAAAACAGGCACACACCCCCGTATCGTAACGGACAACAATATCGCAAAGTTCACCTCTCAGCTCAAGAGAGTGGGCTTCTCCTTCGACTGGTCGAGAGTTGTTGACACAACCGAGGAGGGCTACTACAAGTGGACCCAGTGGATCTTCCGCAAGATGTTCGACGAGGGACTTGTGTTCCGCGCAACCACCCTTGTAAACTATTGCCCCCACTGTAAGGTGGTTCTCTCCAACGAGGACTCCCAGGGCGGCAAGTGCGACATCTGCCACAGCGATATCGTTCAGAAATCCAAGGACGTATGGTACCTCCGCATCACGGAATATGCCGACAAGCTCCTCGAGGGTCTCGATAAGGTGGACTATCTCCCCAACGTAAGACTGCAGCAGGAAAACTGGATCGGCAGAAGCGAGGGCGCATTTGTCAACTTCGCTCTGACAGGCTGCGACGAGAAGCTCCGTATCTACACCACACGCTGTGATACCATGTTCGGTGCTACCTTTATGGTTATCGCGCCCGAGCATCCCATTATCGAAAAATACAGAGACCGCATCACCAATATTGATGCTCTCGACGCATATAAAGAAGAGTGCGCGAAGAAAACCGAGTTTGAACGCACACAGCTCGTCAAGGATAAGACAGGTGTGCGCATCGAGGGAATCGCCGCTGTCAACCCGGCAACGGGGAAGGATATCCCCATCTATATCTCCGATTACGTTATGATGGGCTACGGTACAGGTGCCATTATGGCGGTGCCTGCTCACGACGAGAGAGACTACGAATTCGCAAAGAAGTTCGGCATTGATATCATCGAAGTCATCAAGGGCGGCGATATTTCCGTCGAAGCATATACAGGTGACGGCGAAATGGTCAACTCCGGCTTCCTCAACGGCATCAAGACAAAGAAGGAAGCCATTGCAAAGATGCTCGAATACCTTGCTGAGCGCGGTCTCGGCGAAAAGGGCGTTCAGTACAAGATGAAGGACTGGGCATTCAACCGCCAGAGATACTGGGGCGAGCCCATTCCGATTATCCATTGCCCCAAGTGCGGTATGGTGGGCGTTCCCTATGAGGAACTGCCTCTCCGTCTGCCCGATGTTGAGAATTTCGAGCCCGGCGAAGGCGGTGAAAGTCCCCTTGCAAAGATCGAATCCTATGTAAACTGCACCTGCCCCAAGTGCCACGGCCCCGCAAAGCGCGAAACCGACACCATGCCGCAGTGGGCAGGCTCATCCTGGTACTTCCTCCGCTACTGCGACCCGAACAATACCGAGGCGCTGGCGTCAAAGGAGGCGCTGGACTACTGGATGCCCGTTGACTGGTATAACGGCGGTATGGAGCACGTTACCCGTCATATGATCTACTCCCGTTTCTGGCACCGCTTCCTTTACGATATCGGCGCGGTTCCCGTGGACGAGCCCTACGCAAAGCGTACCGCACAGGGTCTCATTCTCGGCCCCGACGGAGACAAGATGAGCAAGTCCAAGGGTAATGTGGTTGACCCCAACGATGTTGTTGCCGAATTCGGTGCAGACGTTCTCCGCGTGTACATCCTCTTTATGGGTGACTACGCTTCCGCAGCTCCCTGGAGTGAAAGCAGCGTTAAGGGATGCAAGCGCTTCCTCGACCGAATTGCCGGCATGACAGAGCTTGTGAAGGGAAGTGGCGCCACACCCGGACTGGAGAGCGCTTTCCACAAGACCATCAAGAAGGTAACGGAAGATATCGAGGACATGAAGTTCAACACAGCCATTGCCGCAATGATGGCTCTGGTAAACGATATCTACGATGCAGGTACTCTGACCGTTGACGAGTTCAAAATGCTCATCGGCATCCTTTGCCCCTTCGCTCCTCACCTGACGGAAGAACTTTGGGAATCCCTCGGCGAGAAGGAGTTTTTGGCACTCTCACCCTGGCCCGCATACGACGAGGCAAAGACCGTTGACAACGAGGTTGAGATCGCCGTACAGATCAGCGGTAAGCTGAAGGGCACCATCACCATCTCCGTTGACGCGGCGAAGGACGACGTAATCGCACAGGCGAAAGCAGATGAGAAGATCGCCGCACTCCTTGAAGGAAAGCAGATCGTGAAGGAGATCTACATCCCCGGAAAGATCGTCAATATTGTTGCAAAATAAAACAATTTGCGGTCGGAAAAAATTCCCGAAAAAGAATTTTGGAATTATTTGCAATATCCCTTGACAAAATCGTTCGGATGGTGTATAATATCATGGAGTTTAAACTATGTATTAAACACCTTTGCCGCAGCGAGGGGAGGGAATATTGATGGCAGAAGTAAGAGTTAAGGAAAACGAATCACTTGACAGCGCACTCCGTCGTTTCAAGAGACAGTGTCAGAGATCCGGCATTCAGGCAGAGCTCCGTAAGAGAGAATGCTACGAAAAGCCCAGTGTCAAGAGAAAGAAGAAGTCCGAAGCTGCAAGAAAGCGTAAGTATAAGTAATTTGTACTGCTGATAGGGAGACTGCATTCGCGGTTTCCCTATTTTGTTTTGTTGACACCTCCGCAACCCTCCGCATACCCTGTATGGAGAATGTTTTATTTGTCGGAGGACTTGCTATGGCCTGCAATACCGCAGAATTGAGAACAAAGGATGTAATCACGGCAGACGAGGGGCGAAAACTGGGATTTATAACCGATTTTGAGATAGACACGTCATCGGGAAGGATCTGCACCGCAATCGTTACTCCTTGCCGTGACCCCTTCTTTTTCCGTTTCGGAGAGGAGTATCGAATCCCGTGGGATAAAATAAGCTGTATCGGTGAGGATGCGGTGATCGTGTGCCCCGGTGAGTGGTCGAAGGGGTGCCAAACCTGCTCTGATGGGAAAAGAAGAAGGATGTTCGGATGGTTTCGCTGAGGTGAGTTGTAAACAAAATGTAAATTCGCAAAAATCCCCCTTTTTTAGATGTTGAAACCCATTGCAATAAGGAAAATAATGTGATATAATTACAAGGTATGCGGCAAAAAAGACCGACATACCATAACACACATATCGGTGTCATATCTGCCGGTGCCCCCGACGGTCGATAAAGGACCTCGGACGGTAGCAGATATCTGCGGTATGGTGGAAAAAACCGAAGGAGGACATAAAATTATGTCTATTGTTTCTATCAAGCAGCTGCTCGAAGCAGGCGTGCATTTTGGTCACCACACAAGACGCTGGAACCCTAAGATGGCAGAGTATATCTTTACCGAGCGTAACGGTATCTACATCATCGACCTCCAGAAGACCATCAAGAAGTTTGAAGAAGCGTATATGTTCGTTCGCGACACTGCTGTTGACGGCGGCAACATTCTGTTTGTCGGCACAAAGAAGCAGGCTGCAGACGCAATCCGCGAAGAAGCTGAGCGCTGCGGAATGTACTATGTAAACGTAAGATGGCTGGGCGGTATGCTGACCAACTACAAGACCATCAAGATGTCTATCGAAAGACTCCGTTCTCTCGAAAAGATGCAGGAAGACGGCACATTCGATATGCTTCCC
>SVSU01000099.1 GCA_015064135.1 Oscillospiraceae bacterium | reverse complement strand
CTCGGCGGCGGACACGATGAAAGAGAACAGACCCTCAACCAGATCCTCGTTGAAATTGACGGCTTCGGCTCCAGTGAAGGTGTGATCGTTATGGCGGCAACCAACCGTCCCGATATTCTGGACCCTGCACTCCTTCGTCCCGGCAGATTCGACCGTCAGGTTACAATGAACGCTCCCGATGTAAAGGGCAGAGAGGATATTCTGAAGGTTCACGCAAAGAATAAGCCTTTTGAGGAAGATGTGGACCTCAGCGTTATTGCAAAAACTACCGTTGGCTTTACGGGCGCCGAGCTTGCAAATCTGCTCAATGAGGCGGCGCTCCTGGCGGCAAGAAAGGGCAAGCACCTCATCGGCATGAACGACCTTGAAGAAGCCATGATCAAGGTCATCGTGGGTCCTGCAAAGAAGTCCAAGGTGATCTCCGAGAAGGAGAAAAAGCTCACCGCATATCACGAGGCAGGTCATGCCATTACCACATGGGTGCGCCAGCCCGATGATCCCGTTCACCAGATCTCCATTATCCCAAGCGGCAGAGCAGGGGGTTATACACTGTCCTTCCCCAAGGAAGATCGCTCCTATATGGCAAAGAGCATGATGGAAAGCGAGATCGTGACCCTGCTCGGCGGCCGTGTGGCTGAGGCGCTTGTGATGGGCGACATTTCCACAGGTGCGTCCAACGACATCCAGCGCGCATCGTCCATCGCCCGTCAGATGGTAACGAAGTACGGTATGTCCGAAAAGCTGGGCCCCATCCTCTACGGCAGCGAATCCTCCAGCGACGAGGTGTTCCTCGGACGTGATTTTAATCAGACAAAGAACTATTCCGAGGAAACGGCATCACTCATTGACAGCGAAGTGAAAAATATCGTCACCGCGGCATATGATGACGCTGAAGATGTTCTCCGTGAGAATATGGAAAAGCTTCACTTTGTCGCATCCTATCTCATGAAGAATGAGATCATGGAAGAGGAGCAGTTTGTCCGCGCCATGACGGAGTCGGATATCACCATTGAGGATCTCGAAGCCATGGTGGCAGAAAAGAGAAGAAAGAGCCGGGAAGAAAACGAAGCCCGTGCGCGCCGCCTTGCCGAGGAAGAAAAACTCCGTGAAGAAGAACGCCGCAACACGGAGGATGAGTCAAATAAAGCGGAGCGTGAGGTGAAGAACACTTCAACTCCGAAGGATGATGACAAATCCGACTTTGAGGACAAGAATTAAAACGGAACAAAAGGCTGTATCACACGTTGCATTCGTGCAGTACAGCTTTTTGTGCGTTATTCAATGATGTGCGGAAAGGGGGAGGAAGCATGAGAAAAAAGAAAAAAGGAAAGCTCGTCAATCGGCTTGTGCTGCTTGCTCTCCTTGTGGTTTTTGTTCGCATGGGGCTGAAGAATGACCTCGTTGTAAGGGAGTATACCGTTTACTCCGACAAGGTCACGGAAAAACATACCTTTGCCGTAATCGCCGACCTCCACAGCACCGAATACGGGGAGAATCAGTCCGAACTTGTGGGGACAGTGGGCAGTTTTTGCCCCGATGCCGTCCTTTTCGCAGGTGACATGGCGGAGGAGGAGCGCTCCATGATCCCCACTGAGACCGTCATTCGCTCCCTTGCCGAGCTGTTCCCGTGCTACATTGCAAAGGGAAACCACGATCAATGGGAGGACGAAAAAGGGAAGGACATGAACGAGTATTTTGCCGCCCTCGGTGCCGTCCCTCTCGCGGAATCCTATGCGGATGTGACCTTCGGTGAAGATACCTTCCGCATCCACGGCATTGACGACCCCGTTTTTTACGAATACGGCACAGATTTCGAGGCACTGCTCTCATCCCTTGACAGGTCAGAGGAGAATTTCGATATCCTCATATTCCACAGACCCGAATTTGCCGAATACTGTGCAGAGACGTTGGGGTTTGAGCTGACGGTAAGCGGTCATGCCCACGGCGGACAGGTAAGGATACCCTATCTGCTGAACGGTATATATGCCCCGGCACAGGGGTGGTTCCCCGAATACGCTGGGGGGCACTATTCCTTTGAGGGAGGGGACGTTATCGTAAGCCGTGGAATGATGATTGACGAGAAGCCCAGATTTTTCAATCCCCCCGAGCTCGTTATCGTTCATGTGCTGCCCGAGAGCATGAGAACGGAATAACATAAGAATAAAAAGGAAGCCTTTTCCTGTCTGTGAAATTCTTCACAGGTGAAAGGCTTCCTTTGTTCTTTATTTCATGTAATCGGGGAGAAATTCCGTCGGGATAACGTTTGTGACAAATTCCGCTGCACCCTCTGGGGAGAGTGAGCCGTAGCCTTGCCACTGTACGCCGTGGGTCGCAGCAATCTCTGCCGTGTATTCGGAGAGTGGGTATATCTTCGTGCTGTACCAGTCGCCGCCGTAATAGTTTACAGTGGGTGTGAACAGCACATTTTTCACGCACAAACCGTTGTCCCCGTCGCCCTTGATGTCGAAGGTGAGAATACCGCCCACCATATTGACGGGACGAGCCTGACCGGAGGCGAAATTTCCGAGGGAATAGATGCACAGCACCTCCTTGCCCGTTGTCTGTGATTTGAGCCAAGTGAGGGGCTGAAGGGTGTGGGAGTGGGTACCCAGAATCACATCTCCGCCATGATCGGCAATGAGTTGTGCAAGCCGCTTCTGCTCATCGGTGGGGGTTTGGGTGGTTTCATTTCCCCAATGGATAGACACAATGGTGAAATCCGCCGCCTCCTCCGCTTTTGCAAGATCGGAGAGGATCAGCTCGTCGGCGATATATGGCACGACCATCTCCGAGCCCCACGGGAGAGAGATGCTGTTTGTGCCGTAGGTGTAGGCAAGAAGGGCAATGACGGCTCCGTCCTTTTCAACGGTGCGTATGGATGCCGCGTCCTCCGCGTTGTAGTAGCCGCCGATGAGGGTGACAGGCTGTGTGTGCCAGAAATCAAGAGTCGAGGCATAGCCGCCTGCCCCTTTGTCAAGCATATGGTTGTTTGCGATGTTCACAATGTCGAAGCCCACCTCGCAAAGGTCAACGCCGAGCTGCTGCGGAGAGTTGAAGTTGGGCCAGCCCGAGTAGCCGTATGCTTCACCTGCCATGGGGGTCTCCTGGTTGATGTAGGCAAAATCGGCCTCTGCTATCATGGGTGCGATATGGCTGTAAAGGGGGAGAAAGTCGTACCGCTTGTCCGCATTGCCTCGGTTGTAGGCGTCTGTGTAGAGATTTGGATGGATCAGATTGTCACCCACGGCGGCAAAGGAGATATCCGTAAAGGCAAATCTGTCTGCCGGAGCTTCAACAGTGGATAGTGCATTTTCCTCCGTTTCCGCTGCCATGGGGGGGAGAGCGTCTCCGCCGCGGACAAAAAGGGAAGCTCCTTCGGGCAGACCGTTTTCACCTACGGCAGAGGCAATGCCGGAGTACAGCGTATCCCTGAGAACATCCACGGAGGAATCATAATCGGGGGAGGTGGTGGAGCTTCGCATATCCACGCAGGAGGACAAAAGAAGGGCGGCACAAAGGGCGAACCCTGCGAATCTTTTCATGGGCAAAACTCCTTTACACGGTATTTTTATTTCAGCGAGGGGAGATTACTCCGCATCCCCCGTTTTCATGTCGCTGATCTCTTTCATAAAGGACTCCACATCCTTGAATTCGCGGTGAACGGAGGCAAAGCGCACATAGGCAACACCGTCCAGCTCCTTCAGCTTTTCCATGGCAAGATCGCCGATCTTCTGGGAGGGGATCTCGCGCTTCATGGTGTTGAGTATGACGGATTCGATCTCATCGGCAACCGCTTCCGCATCCACGGGCCGCTTCTGGCAGGCTTTCAGGAGACCGGAGAGCAGCTTGTTCTTGTCAAAAAGCTCCTTTGAGCCGTCTTTTTTTACCACAACAGGCTGATAAACGTCGATGATCTCATAGGTGGTAAAGCGAGTATGGCATTCGAGACATTCTCTCCTGCGGCGGATGCTGTTGTTTTCTTCAACAGGGCGCGAGTCGATAACTTTACTGTCGGCAAATCCGCATGACGGACATTTCATGGTAGTATACCCCTTCGTTGGATTTTTATTCGTTAATGGTACAAATATTCCATAAATATTATATCATCGGCAGAGGATTTTGTCAATAAAAATATGTTGATGGGGAGAAAAAAGGTTAGTGGGCGTTTTTGGAGAGTTTGGGGTTGACAAGGCGTGTCGGTCAGCGGTATAATGTAGTGGAAAGCATTTTTATTTGAATTTTTGAGAAGGAGACTGTAACGATGAAGTATTTTGGGAGAATAATGGGAACCATGCTGCTGGCAGGGCTTTTGTCGCTGTGCGCGGTTGGAGTTTCTGCGGAAAGTGCGCAGTTGACGGGGACCGAAACGGCAGTGACTGCGCAGGCGGGGGTGACGGCATCGGGCATCTGCGGCGAAAAACTGACGTGGGAATTTTTTGATGACGGGGAGCTTGTCATCAGCGGCGAAGGTAAGATGTTTAGTTGCTATTATGATATGCCGTGGTATTCCGTGAAGGATTCCGTATCAAAAGTTACGATCAACAATGGTGTGACGGATATCGGTCCGTTTGCATTCTGTGAATTTACCGGGTTGACAAGTGTTTCCATTCCCGATAGTGTTGTAGCCATAGGAGCCTATTCATTCGAGCGCTGTTCCTCACTGCCGAGTGTTGTTATCCCAAACAGCGTTTCTTTTATTGGTGACTATGCGTTCAATGAGTGTACCGGGTTGTCAAGTGCTGCCATTCCCCACAGTGTAACAGCTACAGGATTCGGAGTATTCAGCAACTGTACGGGCTTGACGAGTGTTGACATCCCCAACAGCTTGACCTCAATTGAGGCTTATATGTTCAGAAACTGCACAAAACTGACAAATGTTTCTGTGCCCGAAGGAGTGACCTCTATCGGCAAGTTTGCATTTTATGGCTGCACAGGTCTGACAAATGTTGATCTTCCCGACACATTGACTTCTATTGGTTACGCTTCGTTTGATACCTGCGAAAAACTGACAAGCATTCATATTCCCGACAACGTAACCACTCTCGACGATTATGCGTTCAATGAATGTACGGGTCTGACAGGCATTTCGTTACCCAACAAAGTAACGTCCATAGGCAAGTATGCGTTCTACGGCTGTACATCCATGACAACCATTTCTTTGCCCAAAAGCGTCACCTTCATTGGGGAATGTGCATTCCGAAAATGCAGCGGCTTGACAAGCATCGATATACCGATAAAAGTGAGTTCCATTGGATATGAAACATTCAGTAACTGTGAAGCCTTGACAAACATCACTGTACCGAAAAATGTTGCATCCATTGGAAATTCTGCGTTCTTTTTCTGCAAAAGTCTGGAAAGTGTAACTGTTCTCAGCAAAACAGCAGTGTATGCCGAGAATGTTTTCTATGGTACGCCCAAAAACTTCACCCTCTACGGCTACGAAGGCTCCACAACCCAAGCCTACGCGGAAGCGAACGGGCACAAATTCGTTGTGATTGAGGAACCCGATGCTCCCGAGCTCCCCGGCGATATTTCCGGAGACGGAACACTCAATATCGACGATGCCCTCGCTCTGTTCCAGTACAGCATACTTCCCGATGTCTATCCTGTCGATTACATTTGGGAGATGGACTTCACGGGAGACGGTGAGGTTAATATCGACGACGCGCTCCTTCTTTTCCAGCACAGTATGCTCCCCGATGTATACCCCCTTTTCTGAACCAATATATCCTCATGGGACAGTCTCACAAAAGGCTGTCCCTTCCTTTTCCCCTTTTTTTTCCATAAGATCTTCAATATTGCTTGACAAAAACTGTTGACAAAAACCGAATTTGATGATATAATTACAAGGTATACAAATGCGGTGACCGGAACCAAGTAGCCGTCTGCCTGCCTTTCCAGAAAATTGACGGGGAACCTCCGAACGGGGGAGCCATGATGCGAGTCATAAGGGGGCTTACTGTGAATACAGTCCGTGAGCAGCACAGAAGAAGGGATTCCGCGGTGGGATTTTTGTAAGCTGTGCCGTCGGGTGCGCGTTAAGCATGGGGCATAATGGCAATGTCATGCCCAACAAGGCCGCTGCCGTAAGGTGACGGTAAATTGAGGTGGTACCACGGATCATTCCGTCCTCTGACATCGGATTTTTTCTCCGACAGAGGGCTTTTTTCGTTCTCGGGAGCGAAATTTACATATGAAAATATTACATAAGGATGCGATAAATATGGTCATTACGGATTTTCTTGAAAAAAATGCGAAGCTTTATCCCGAGGAGGTGGCACTCGTCGAGATCAACCCCGCCGTTCAGCCTTCCCCGAACACCACATGGCGCGAATTCAGCCTCATCGAATCCACGCCCGGCGGAAAGTACAGACGTGAGATGACGTGGAAGGAATTTGATGTGAAAGCAAACCGCTTTGCCAACCTCCTTCTGACGAGAGGCATCAAGAAGGGTGACAAAGTGGCGATCCTTCTCATGAACTGCCTTGAGTGGCTCCCCGTCTACTTCGGTATTCTGAAAACAGGCGCCCTCGCTGTGCCCATGAACTACCGCTATACTGCCGACGAGATCAAATACTGCGCCGAGCTTGCCGATGTGAATACCCTCATCTTCGGCGAGGAGTTCATTGACCGTGTAGAGGAAGTGTATGAGACAATTCCTGCCCTCAAGACAATTTTCTATGTGGGCGAGAACAAGCCCGATTTTGCAGACAGCTATAACAAGCTTGTGACATATTGCTCCTCCATCGCTCCTGCTGTGGACTACGACGAGGACGACGATGCCGCAATCTATTTCTCCTCTGGTACCACCGGTTTCCCGAAAGCCATTCTCCATGCACATAAGGCCCTCGTGACCGCCTGCAAGGTTGAACAGAACCATCACGGTCAGACGAGAGACGACGTGTTCCTCTGCATCCCTCCGCTGTATCATACGGGAGCAAAAATGCATTGGTTCGGCAGTCTGATGTCGGGCAGCCGCGCAGTATTGCTGAAGGGCGTTTCCCCCGAGTGGATCCTCCGCGCCGCATCCGAGGAAAAGTGTACCATCGTATGGCTTCTCGTTCCGTGGGCGCAGGACATTCTTGACGCCATCGACAGAGGGGATGTGAAGCTCGAGGATTACCGCCTTGCTCAGTGGAGATTGATGCACATCGGTGCGCAGCCCGTTCCTCCGTCCCTTATCAAGCGCTGGAAGAGCGTATTCCCCAATCATCAGTATGACACAAACTACGGTCTCTCCGAATCCATCGGTCCCGGCTGTGTGCATCTGGGTGTGGAGAATATCCACAAGGTCGGTGCCATCGGTGTACCCGGCTATCTCTGGGAAGCGGATGTTGTTGATCCCACGGGCAAGCCCTGCGAAGGTGAGGATGTGGGTGAGCTTATTGTCCGCGGCCCCGGTGTGATGAAGTGCTACTATAAGAATCCCGAGGCATCTGCCGAGATTCTGAAGGACGGTTGGCTTTACACAGGTGACATGGCAAAGCGCGACAGCGACGGATTCATCTATCTGGTGGACCGCAAGAAGGATGTCATCATCACAGGCGGCGAG
>SVSU01000098.1 GCA_015064135.1 Oscillospiraceae bacterium | reverse complement strand
CAGAACAGCCGCCGTTTTCAGCTCGTTTTTGATCTTCCTGTGGAGGATGGTGGCAATGGAGATGCTGAAAATGCTGAACACGGGAAGGATCGCCGAGGTGAGGATGGAAACGGAGCTGCCGAGGTGGAAAACTTCCTTTATGTATGTGGGCATCCATGTATCAATGCCGTCTTTAATCATCCCCTGAAACACAATTCCGAGCATGGCGACAAGGACTCCCGATGAAGCAAGAAGCCGCACTCCAACCGCAGGCTTTCCTCCGCCCTTCTCCTCCCTTTCATCAGCCGCAGAAACTGCCTTTGATTTTCCCGAAAGGTTTCGTGTGCCGAGAAGCCATACGGCGGCAATGGCGAGTCCCGCCCCTCCCGATATGACAAAAACAGGACGCCAGCCCGAAACATATACGGTAACGGGAGCAAGGAAGCATCGCACAAATATGGTGGCGATGGACGTTGCCGAGGACACATAGACGATGGCTTTCGCATAAAAACCGTCGAAATCAAGGTGCTCCGCCATGATGCGAACAATGGGGGGCCAGAGCATGGACTGAAAGAACCCGTTGAAGCACCAGAAAGACGTCATCCAATATATATTCGGCATAATCGGCATGAGAAGGTTGATAACGGAAGTACACACCAGCCCGATGGCAATCATTCTTCGCGGCGGTATATAGTCCCCGATAAAGCCGCTTGCGAGCTGTCCCACGGCATATGTAATAAAACTTCCCGTGACTGCAATGCCTCCGATCCCCTTTGACACGGCAAGGTCGTCCATGATCTCAACAAGGACTGCCGCATAACCGATTCGGGTCAGGTACCCTGCAAAATAGGCAAGGCAGCATAAGAGGCACAGAACGAGCATACTGCGCTTTTTTTTATCCGCTGTCGGCATATTATTCTCCGTTTCATAGTTATTCCACATAATTATATCATAAAAAAGGTCTTTGTCAATATACTCTTTTTCCGCATTTCTGCTCAAATCATCATTGCACACTTGACTGCAGGGGACAAATATGCTACACTTAAAAAAACAAACACAACAGGAGAGTACCATGCCAATTCTGACATACAACTCCGACTCCTTTCTCATGGATGGGAAGCCTTATACCATTCTCTCGGGCGCTATGCACTACTTCCGCATCCCGAAGGAGTACTGGCACGACCGCCTTCTGAAACTGAAGGAGTGCGGCTTCAACACCGTGGAAACCTACACCTGCTGGAACCTCCACGAACCGAAAGAAGGCGAATTCGACTTCTCGGGAATGCTCGACATTGAGGCATACGTCCAAACCGCCGCCGATCTCGGGCTGAACGTCATCCTCCGCCCCGGCCCCTACATCTGCGCAGAGTGGGAATTCGGCGGACTCCCTGCGTGGCTCCTCCGTTACGAAAATATCGCACTTCGCTGTGACGATGACCACTTTGTTGCCATGGTTCGCCGATATTACACCGAACTGTTCCGTCGGCTTACTCCCCACCTTTCCACAAAAGGCGGCAACATCATCATGGTGCAAATCGAGAACGAGTACGGCTCCTACGGAAATGACAAAACGTACCTCAACAAGGTGGCAGACATCTACCGTGACTGCGGCGTTGACTGTCTGCTGTTCACCTCCGACGGTCCCACATGGCATCTGTTCAACGGAGGCTCTCTGCCCGAGCATTTGTGCGTTGCCAATTTCGGCTCCCGTCCCGACTCCGCCTTTGCTTTTCTCAAAGAATATCGCCCAAACCAGCCTTGTATGTGCGGTGAATTCTGGTGCGGCTGGTTCGACCATTGGTATGAGGAACACCACATCCGCGATTCCCGTGAGGTGATTGATGTTTTCACGAAAATGCTCGGAATGGGCGGCTCCGTCAACTTCTATATGTTCCACGGCGGTACCAATTTCGGTTTTATGAACGGCGCTAACTATTTTGACGAGTACCAACCAACCGTCACAAGCTATGATTACAACGCCCCCCTGTCGGAAGCGGGAGACATCACACCACTGTATATGGAAATCAGAGCCTTGGTGGAACAGCATTTCGGAAAACTTCCGCCGCTGACCTCAAGAAACACTGAAAAAAAGGCTTACGGCAAGGTTTTGCTTACCGAAAAAGCCACTCTCTTTGACACCATTGATTCCATTTCCTCCCCTATCCGCACAGCCGCCCCGAAATTCATGGAGGATATCGGTCAGAATTACGGATTCACCCTGTATTCCACAACCATCACGGGTCCACTTGAAGACCCTGTAATGAAATACGATTGTGTCAACGACCGCGCCATCGTATATGTAAACGGAAAACGCGTGGGCACACTTGAGCGAACCCGTCGGTATGACGAGATAAAATTAGAGCTCGAAAAGGGTGAAACGGTGCGTTTGGACATCCTCCTTGAGAACATGGGAAGAATCAACTATGGCCCGCAAATGCGTGACAAAAAGGGTATAACGGGAATCCGCTTCTGGCAGCAGTACCATTACGGCTGGGATATGTGGCCTCTTGAAATGAAAGATCTTTCCTCTGTCCGCTACACCCCATCAGATGGCGGTGCGGATACTGCATCCTTCATGCGCGGAAAGCTTGTCATCGAAGGAGAGCCCCACGACACCTTCATCCGCACGGACGGATTCCATCACGGCTTTATCACGGTAAACGGGTTCAATCTGGGGCGGTATTACAACGATGCGGGCCCCCAGAAGACCCTGTATTGCCCGGCACCCATGCTGAAGGAAGGCGAAAATGAAATCGTCGTATTTGAAACAGACTGCTCGGAAAACAGCGTAATCGAGTTTGTAGATTCTCCCTGTCTCGGATAAACAAAACGCAAAACGGGAAGTTGCTTTGATGCAGCCTCCCGTTTCTTGTTTCAAAAAAATCCTCAGCTTCTGTAATACTCGTCGATCATGGGAATCAGCAC
Organism: Oscillospiraceae bacterium; assembly: GCA_015064135.1. Lineage (GTDB taxonomy): Bacteria > Bacillota > Clostridia > Oscillospirales > CAG-272 > UMGS1696. The sequence goes on along the minus strand of SVSU01000098.1, from coordinate 4,655 downwards.
ATCCGTAGAGTCCGAATCCTCATCAGCATCATAGGCTGACCATGCGATCACCGCTTTGCCTTTTTCGCGTGGGATGAACATTTTCTGACCGAACATTCCGCCGCATCCGTACCACGGTGCATCTCCGTTCATGCGGAAGCTGTAACCGTACCATCCTGCCGCATGGGGGAGAGACGCTTCCTTTATCCATTCCTCGGAAATGATCCGCTGCCCCTTCCATGTGCCGCCGTTTGCATACAGCACACCCAGTTTTATCATATCCTTCACGGAGCAGAACATCCCCGTTGCACCCATAGCGTGCCCATTCGGACAAACTGCCCATGCAGGTGCAGTGAACCCGAGGGGATTGAACAGTTCCCTGCGCAGGAATTGAAACAACTCCTCCCCCGACACCTTATGAACGATACGGGAAAGAAGATAATAGTTGGAATCGCTGTAACAGAATCTCTTCCCCGGTGCACAGGAAAACCGATGCTCCAACACCATCTTCAGGTAATCCGTTGTGGGATAAAGCGCAGTGTCCTCAACATCCACATCAAGAAAGCCCAACCTGAGACCTATGGTCTGCGTCAGCACATGATGAACAGTCACTTTCTTCCACTTTTCGGAAATATCCGGATAGTCATCGTGAAACAAAGTCCACACATCGTCCGACAGGGAGAGCTGTCCTCTGTCATAAAGGATACCGACAGCGGTAGCCGTAAAGTTTTTGGCTATGGAATAGAGATTGTTGCAAAGGTTCCCGGGGATACAGTTCTCTACCCTTATATCATCCTCCGAGAATGCGGATGCCACAGTATAAATCGGTAGCGAACGTTTGCGAATAATGTCTGTCAATTTTTCAAGAATCATTATATGTTTCTCCTAAATATCGAAAAAGGCAGGCAGCGTGACACCGTAAAAGCTCACGTCGCCCGCCCATTCAAATTATCAAATCACGGGTTCATCAGAACACCAGGATCAGCACCTGGGACAGCACCACCACAGCGATAAGGGCAATGGGGTATGTCGCCGCATAAGCGGATGCCACATCCTCGGTCCCTGCCACATTGATGAGAGTGCCGAGGGCAGGAGTGGAAGTCATGCCGCCTGTGATAGAGCCGAGGTTGTTCAGAAGGCTCAGCTTCAGCACATACTTCGCAAAAAGATAGCCGATAATCATGGGGAAAACAGTCATGATCACACCGTAAACGAAGTAGATCAGCTTAAACGCCTCAACAAACTCCGCACCGCCGGCAATACCTGCACCGATAAGGAACAGCATGAGACCAAATTCGCGGAACACCTTCAGTGTGTGTTCGGGGGGCATGAGATTGACCTTACCGAGTCTGCCGAAGTGACCGAATATGAGGGAAACCAGCAGGCATCCGCCCGTTGTGGTCAGCGAAAATGCGCCGAAGGCAATCTTGCCCACAACCGTACCGAGCACAGCCGCCAGAGCGAATACCATAATGCCGAAGCCATCCATATTGATAAGCTTTCCGTCATACTTTTTCTTCTCATCTCCGTCAGAGACCTGAACCAGCTTCGCTCTCTCCGCAGCCATATCTGCCTTTTCAAGCTTAGGCATGAGCTGGACAAACAGAACAACGCCGATAACGCCGAACAGATAGGCAATGCCATGTCCTACGGATACAAGCCCCTCGTAATTTGCCGCCACCGTGTCCTTTGCCGCTGAAAATGCGGGGGTGGATGTAAGAGAGCCGGAAAGGAGACCTACGATCATCGCCGTAAAGCCTTCGTAATCGGTCTCGCCGCCGAAAAATCTGCCGAAATAGATGCATCCCACAGCGGAAATACCGCCTGCCACGATAATGAGGACGCCGAGAAGAACATAAGACTTAAAATTCTTCTTCATGTTGCCGAAGAATTTGGGTCCTGCAATGAAACCAACGGAGGTTACAAAAAGGATAAGTCCCAGATTTTCGATGATTTTCAGTGCGCTGCCCGTATAGTCGGGAAGCTCTGCCGCAAGATTGTTGTAGAAGAGGCATCCGTAAACGATAGCCACGATAAACACACCTGCGGTACCGAGGGAAACCCCCTTAACGGTGATTCTGCCGAGAGCATAACCAAGAGAGGCAATAATCAGGATGGAGAACATCAGGAACGTTACTCCGCTAAGTGAAAAACTCATGTCAGTATCTCCTCACGTCAATCATTTACTTTTCTTGTGTAGTCGGGAAGAAGTTTGGGGGAAACGGCATCGTCCTCAATGCCTGCCGCAGCACATTCAGCCGCAAATTTTTCGATATGCGCGAGGGTCAGTGTGCCGGTTGTGACACTCTTTGACTTCTCGGAAGCACTCTTTCCCGCATTTCTGCCGAAAACGATAATATCAAGGAGAGAATTGCCCATCAGTCTGTTCCGTCCGTGGATACCGCCAACCACTTCGCCTGCCGCATAAAGGTTCTCAACCCCTGTCATGCAGTCGGGGGTAATGTCAAGACCGCCGTTCTGGTAGTGGAGTGTGGGGTAAACGAGGATAGGCTCCTTTCTGATGTCGATGCCGTACTTTCCGAACATACGCATCATTGCGGGGATTCTCTTTTCGATGGTGCCCTCGCCGCCCTTCTTCTCGATCATGGGTGTATCGAGCCAGAGACCGATGCCGTCGGAGGTTTCGATGCCGTTGCCGCGCGCGGTGCATTCACGGATAATGGATGCCGCAGACACGTCACGGGTTTCCAGAGGATGCATAAACACCTCACCGTTCTTGTTCACCAGCTTTGCACCGAGAGAACGAACCTTTTCCGTTACCAGCGCACCGAAAATCTGCTCGGGGAACGCCGCACCTGTGGGATGATACTGGAGGGTGTCCGCATACATGAGCTTTGCACCAACGCGATAGCCGAGAACGAGACCGTCCGCCGTTGCACCGTAGTGGTTGGAGGTGGGGAAGCCCTGATAATGGAGTCTGCCGGCTCCTCCCGTTGCAAGGATCACCGTCTTTGCGCGAGCAACCAACAGCTCCTTTGTTTCCATGTTCAGGAGAACTGCACCTGCCGCCTGTCCCTTATCGTCAAGGATCAGCTCCACAGCCGCAGTAAAGTCGATAACGGGAATACCTCTGTTCAGCACCTCGTCGCGAAGGGTACGCATGATCTCAGCACCCGAGTAATCCTTTGCTGCGTGCATTCTCTTTCTTGATGTACCGCCGCCGTGGGTCGTTACCATTGTACCGTCCTCGGTCTTGTCGAACTCCACACCCAAATCGTTGAGCCACTTGATGGCATCGGGCGCCTCGTTGACCAATCTGTAAAGGAGAGAGGGCTTTGCCGCAAAGTGACCGCCGCCGAATGCGTCAAGGTAATGGATAGCCGGGCTGTCGTTGGGCTTGTCCGCCGCCTGAATACCGCCCTCCGCCATCATGGTGTTGGCGTCCCCTATGCGGAGCTTAGTCACGATCATGGTCTTCGCCCCGTTGTTGTCCGCTTCGATAGCCGCTGATGCACCTGCACCGCCGCCGCCGATAATGAGCACATCCACATCGTAATCGGGGGAGGTAAGGTCCACATCCCCTGCCGCGATTCTGCTCTTTGCCTGAAGAAGCGCCGCCAGCTCATGAGGAACCTTCTCGCCCTTGTTTGCACCTACGGAAAGAACGGAAAACTCGTCCTGCTTGTAGTCGGGGTGGTAGGTGGCAAGGAGGGTTTCTTTTTCCTCCGCTGTCATTCTGCGAGGCTCAAAGGCAGTATTGGCTTCTCTCGCCGCTTCCACCTTCTTCATGGAGTCGAGCATTTCCTCGGTATATATCGCTGTTCTCTTTTCAACCATTGTCGTCCCCTCCTCACTTCTCGATTTCTCTGTTGTTGTAGAGTTCCTTCATCTCGGAAACAGGCTTCGCCATCAACGCCTCAAGCAGCTCGTTGAAGGTGCCGTCCTTGATTTCCTTCACACGGTTCTCAAGATGCTCTGTCTTTGGAGCAAGGTATTTTCCGTTGATTCTTCTCGCCAGCATTGCAACCTGGGGATGAGAGATGCCTGCCGGACAACGGGAAGAGCATACACCGCACATTACACAGTCGAAGCTCTCCTCCGCACACTTTTCAAACTCGCCTCTCTGGGCATAGGCAATGTACTGCATAACATTCAGCCCCTGTGTGCACGCCTTTGTGCAGGCATTGCATCCGATGCAGGCATAAATTTCGGGGTAAAGCTGCATCATCACGGATTCCTCCGCGTTCACTTTCTCAATATCGTAAACCTGCTTCACAAGGGGGAAGAAAGGAAGGGTCGCAATGTACATTCCCTCCTCCACCTTCGTCTGACACGCCAGACAAGCCTTCAGTTCGCGGTCGCCCCGGATTCTGTAAATGGTCGCACAGGCACCGCAGAAACCGTTTCGGCAGCCGCATCCTCTGACAAGCTGGTACCCGGCATATTCCATGGCACCCATAATGGTCAAATTCTCCGGCACAGCGTATCTCTTGCCGAAGAGAAATATATTTACCATATTTTCCATAATAATCTCCAATTTTTTTATTTCATAACCCCTATTCAAAAGCCTTCAATACGGAAAAACAAAACTGCACTTCCTATAATTCATGCACCTTTCCCCATTATCAAAAAGAGTTTTGGAGGGGGTCGGACTCAAGCATCAATACTCGTCAGGAAGTTCCCCGAGCTCGTCAAAGCGGAACACGGGGCCGTCC
>SVSU01000097.1 GCA_015064135.1 Oscillospiraceae bacterium | reverse complement strand
GCACTCTCTGGCTGGCATATGTCACCATATTGTCGCGGAGGTAGTCGAAGCCGAATTCGTTGTTCGTACCGTAGGTAATGTCACAGCGGTATGCCTTCTGCTTCTCGTCTCTGTTCTGTCCGTGGAGCACAAGACCTGTTGTAAGGCCGAGGAATTCATGGATTCTTCCCATTTCCTCGCATCCCATTCTTGCAAGGTAATCGTTTACCGTAATAACGTGAACGCCCTTGCCCGACAATGCATTAAGGTAGGAGGGGAGAACGGCAACCAGCGTCTTACCTTCACCTGTTTTCATTTCCGCGATTCTTCCCTGATGGAGCAGGATACCGCACATGAGCTGAACATCGAAGGGTCGCTTGCCGAGCACACGGTCTGCCGCTTCTCTGACCAGGGCATATGCTTCGGGCAGAATATCGTCAAGGGTCTCGCCTTTTGCCAGACGCTCCTTGAATTTCACGGTCTGCTCCGCCATCTCTGCGTCGGTCATGGCTTTATATGTGTCCCCCAGAGCATTGATCTGCTTGATAAGGGGGAGGATCTTCTTGATCTGTCGGTCACTGTATGTGCCGAATACCTTTGTAATAAGTCCCATTGTGAATTCTCCGCCTGTATGACGGATTCTCCTCCGCTGATTATTTATGATAAAGGTTAAAAATACCCAAACTATACTATTATAGCATTATACTACACTTCACACGGGGATTGTAACCTTTATTTGTAAATTTATTTAGAATTGAAAAATTTTTTTGCGATATTTCCAAATCTGTTGAAATCCGCCATGGATTGCTGTATAATATCCGGTGATACAACACATTTGACCGGACGGTGGAAAATTGAACAGCATCAACATTGTACTCCATGAACCCGAGATTCCGCAGAATACGGGAAATATTGCAAGAACCTGTGCCGCCACGGGCGCTTCTCTTCATCTCATCAAGCCCATGGGATTTACCGTGGACGACCGAAAGCTGAAGCGCGCCGGGCTTGATTACTGGCACAGTCTGGATATCACCTACTATGAAAATCTTGACGATTTTTTTGAGCGAAATCCCCTCTGCAATTTCTTCTGCTTCACGACAAAAGCCGAAAAAACACACTGCGATGTGGTATACCCCTCCCCTGTGTATCTCATGTTCGGAAAGGAGACCGCGGGGCTTCCCGTGGATTTTCTTACACAAAACCATGAGCGCTGCGTCCGGATCCCCATGCGGAACAACCAGCGAAGCCTGAACCTGTCAAATTCCGCTGCCATTGCCGTTTATGAGGTCCTTCGCCAATGGGGTTTCCCCGGGCAGAAAACCGACGGCGACATTCTCCGCGAACTGAGGACTTCCTCTCCTTCGGATTAAAATCCGGCAGATCCCTCCTGTCACAGATTTGACCATCTTTGACCATCATGATGCTATTATACACCAAAAGTCAGAGAAGGTCAAACTTCACCGAGAAGCGTTTTTGCCCGTTTATACCCGTTTACACGAAGATATCCCCCTGTTTTCTCTTTTTTTCTTATGTTTTTGACGTTTTTTGACTTTTCGTCCGACAAACTGAATGCAATCAAAAAAGTGGGTCGGCACAACTGAAGAAACTGTGTCAACCCAAGGTTTTGACTATATCGGGGAACCCTCCCCGTCAGAGGAGAGGGGAAAGAATATCAAGAACGGAACGGTAAAGCCCCCTGATAAAGTTGACTCTGCAGCTTTCAAGAGACACTTCCCTGCACTCGGAGAAAGCGGACTCAAAGTCCGTTTTGATTTGCTCAATACATGGTGTTTTATACATCCATGCGCCGCACTCGAAATGGAGATAGAGGCTTCTGTAATCCAGATTCACACTGCCTACCGTGGCATAGAGATCATCGCAAACAAAGGTTTTTGCGTGAACGAAGCCGGGGGTGTATTCGTAGATCCTGACCCCGTTGGCAAGGAGGGTGGGATAATAGGATTTTGTGGTCTCATAGACGATCTTCTTATCGGGAATCCCCGGGACTATGATCCGTACATCCACACCGCTGTGTGCCGCTGAGCACAACGCCTGGGTGATCTGCTCGTCAATGATGAGGTATGGGGTCATGATCCACACATAATCGTGGGCATTGTAGAGAAGATTCATGTATACATTTTTGCCGAGAGGAACATTGTCAAGAGGATTGTCCGTATACGGCTGGACAAACCCTTCCCCTTTGTACTCAGCGTACTCCTCCGCCGTGGGGTGAAACGAAGCGAATTGTCCCCTTTTCCCATCGGGAGTACCCGAAAGATAGTCCCACATGGTAAGAAACATGACGGAAAAGCTCCAAACCGCTTCCCCCTTCAGCATAACGGTGTTGTCCTTCCAGTAGCCGTACCTGTCCAACGCGTTGATATACTCGTCGGCAATGTTGATTCCTCCCGTGAAAGCGGTCACACCGTCGATCACGCAGATCTTCCGATGGTCGCGGTTGTTCTGACGGGCATCGAGAATGGGAACAAATTTATGGAATACTCTGCATTTGATCCCCTCCGCCTCAAGCTCCTTCGGGAATTTATTGTTGAGGGTCATGATGCATCCCATATCGTCATATATGACGCGCACATCCACACCGGCAGCTGCCTTTCGTCTGAGGATGTCGTGGATCCTATCCCACATCTGCCCCTTGGCGATGATGAAATACTCCATGAAAATGTACTTCTCCGCCTTCTCAAGTTCGCAGAGGAGGGGCTCAAACAGTGCTTCACCCGTTGGATAATACACCACATCGGTATTTTTGTACGGAGGGCAGAGAGAAACGTTTTTGATATACGCCGCCTGGCGTTCGGCATGAATATCTCTTTGCTTCAGCTCATCCAGAACATCCTGCTTATCCTCAACAGAGGTTCTTGTCATGGAAGTGATGGCGCCCATCTTCCGCTTGATTCGTTTGGAGAGCTTGTTTCCGCTGAAAATATAGTAGATCACCGCACCGAAAAACGGCATCAGCACAACGACAATACCCCAGGCAGTCTTATAACTCTCATGGATATCGCCGTTTGCAATAATATGGCACAGGACAACCACGGAACAGATGCTTCCTACGACATAGAATATGTAGGAATACTCCGCGAACTGCAGTACCACGGCAAGGAGCATGAGAAACTGCAGAAGAATCATAATGCCCACGATCACCACACGGCTGAACATCAGCTTCAGAAGTTTTTTAACAGTCATGCGTTTTTTGATCTTCCCGACGACACTCATCCATTACCCCCCTCTCACTGCAAGATATACTAATATTTTACAATAGAATATGTAAAAAATCAAGGGATATATATAGTCGATTTTTTGAACTATCTGCCAACGAACCGTTCCTTTCACGGCACTATGATTATTATGCACTCAACTCTCCTGTTGTATGTGCCGAGGAAAGCCTATAATAGGATTCAAAACAGATCGGCGAAGCATATACGGAAAACCTCGGACAAATTTTTGTCTGCGTTACAAAACCAATGTTTTAAAAAATTTCTAATAAATGGAGGAAAACACCATGAAAATTTTATTCCAGGGCGACAGCATCACAGACTGCTGCAGAGAGTACGAAGATTACCACGATCTGGGCCGCGGCTACGCAAAATTTGCGGCAGACAACATTCGCGGACGCCATCCCGGCACCGAATTTGAGTTTATCGATCTCGGCATCAGCGGAAACAGAGTAAAGAGTCTCCGCGAGCGCTGGCAGACAGACTGCATCGATCTTCAGCCCGACGTCGTCTCCATTCTCATCGGCGTCAACGACACATGGCACTTCGCCGAAGGAAAAAACTGGATCCCCAATGATGAGTTTGAGGCAGACTACCGCTTTATTCTCACGGAGATCAAGGAAAAGACAAACGCGAAGATCATTATCCTTGAGCAGTTCCTTCTCCCCTCCGACAAGGACTGGTTCAGAGAGGATCTGGCTCCCAAGATCGAGATCACAAGAAAGCTCGCCCGTGAATTTGCGGATGTGTTCATCCCCACCGACGGTATTTTCGCCGCAGCTTGTGTGGGCGTTGATCCCGCACTCTGGGCGGCAGACGGCGTTCATCCCACGGAAGCCGGCGCACGTCTCATCGCAGAGCACTACGCGGATGCTTTTGACCGCATTTTCCCCACTCTCTGAGAATATATCAAACGAAAAAGGAACACTCCCCACATCGTCGGATTCACGATGATATGGTCGGAGTGTTCCTTTTTTATTCTATTGTATTATGTATCTCCTCAGTCAGCCCCACGATCTTCCTCACATAGGCATTGACCTCGTCTCCCCCCTGCTCCAGATCGGTCATTACCACAAGAACATAGGGTCGCTCGCCGTAAACGATTGCCATATCGTGATAGGCGCCGCCGTCCCAGCCGTATTTGTGGGCAGCGGTTTTTCCGCCCACACCTGCCTGAATCATGACATTATGCATGGAACGGGTCATACAGTCCTTCATAAGGAGAGCGTATTCCGAGCCTTCTTCAAAAAACTCATGCATGGCGCAGAGGAATTTTCCGCAGTCCTCAGCCGAGAGCTCCATAAAGCCTCCTGCCGTACCTGTGATACCCAACTCCCCGACTTTGGCATAAAATGAATCCACACCGAAAACGCGGCGAAGCTCGGCAAAGGCGATATTGTCGCTGTAAAGAAGGGTGTACTCCACAAGTTCACGATAGGTCATCTGCGTTCCGTGACCCATGTACTGTATCTCCCCCGAGCCTTCCTTGAACATATATGTGGAGTCGTAGGTCCACACACGGGAAAGATCGTACTTTTCCTCACCCGGGCGGTAGGTGAGCTTCCCATCAGCATCCCGTTCACAGCTCTCCTCAAATCGGGCGATCTCCTCAAGAATACAGTAAACGTAGGGCGCTTTGATCAGGCTGGCGGTGTATCTCACCATATCCTCGTCATAGCCTATGGTGTACCCTGTTTCAAGGTCGCGGTAATAGTAGGAGACCGTCCCCTTTTCCCCCGTGGGTGTGCTTGTGCCGCCGCCCCAATCGTTGAAGAAAATGCGGGTCACGGTGGGAGTCTCTTTTTCCATGGTTTCGTACAGCTCTGCGATCTTTTCGGAGTTGAACCCGTGGTTCACAGACACCAGCCTTTCGTAATGTTCAATCAAGGCTCCTCTGTCTGCCAAACGGGATTCCGCTTCCCTGAGACGGGCTTTGTATTCCTCAGCCGCATTCTCCCCCGTCGTCTCCTCGTCCGTCAGCATTTTCATTTCCCCGGCAATACGCTCCGCCTCATCTCTCAGGGACTCCGCCTCCCTCTCAAGGGCGTTGATTGTGTTCCGACACTCGCCCAGTTTTTTCTCATATTCCTCAAGGAGCACCTCCCTCTCGGCGAATGCGGACTCATATTCCTCCGAATCCCGTTTATTCTCCGAGATATATTCGGCAAGCTCCCGATTTTCCACCGACACCTTCAGGTAAGCGGAAAAAATCACCGCCGCCGCAATGATCAGAACACCGATAAAGGCGGCTGAAACGTATATAACAGGGTCTGTTTTCCTCGTGCGTCTCATAAAAAGTCAGCATTCCCCCCCGAAGCGTTCCCTTCCGTCGATATACACCCGTTTTACCTTGGTGAACATCTCAAGGGGATCCCCGTCAAAGAGTACAAGGTCGGCATCAAGTCCCGGCTTTACGGAACCCACTCTGTCAGAGATGCCGAGGAGACGTGCGGGGTTCACGGTCAGCGCCTTGTACGCCTCCTCCTTCGCCATGCCGCTTTTCACGGAAAGGGATGCGCACATGGGAAGGTATTTCAGCGGTGTCACGGGATGATCGGTGGTGATTCCCACGGTTACACCTGCCTCCGCAAGGATGCCGGGGTTGGCAAAGGTCATGTTGGAAAGCTCAGGCTTGGATCTGTCGGAAAGATAGGGACCGAGGAACACGCCGCCCTCCGTTTCCTTTGCAAAATCAGCTACATAATCGGCGATCAGGTGTCCCTCGGTGCAGTGGACAAGCCTTGTTCTGAGTCCAAACTCACGGGAGATGCGGATGGCAGTTGCAATATCGTCTGCCCTGTGGACGTGGAAGTGGGCTTCTGTTTTCCCCTCAAGCACGCCCATGAGAGCATCGCTTTTTGCATCAAAATCGGGCTTTGTCTCCTCGTCCTCCCCATCCTGCGCAAGGGATGCTTTGTATTTATCAAGCTGTTCCTTATAGTCCCTCGCCTTGATGAGCGCTTCTCTTATCATTGCCGCCGTTGCCATTCTCGTTTCCGGGGACTGATTCTTCCCGTGGTACACGGTTTTGGGGTTCTCCCCGAGGGCAAATTTCACGGCGGCAGGCTCACGGACAAGCATCTCGTCAACGATTCTGCCGTCGGTTTTTATAACGCAGATCTGACCCCCGATGGGATTGGCGCTTCCCGGGGCAACAGCCACCGTTGTCACACCTGCCGCCACAGCTTCGCCGAAGGCTCGGTCGAAGGGATTGATGCCGTCTATGGCGCGAAGATGAGGGGTGATGGGCTCCCCCGTTTCGTTGATGTCGTCCCCCTCAAAGCCGAGGGAATCCTCCGCGATGCCGATGTGGGTGTGCCCGTCAATGAAGCCGGGGAAAAGGAAGCCCGATTCGTACAGTACGTTCTCGTCGTCCGTCCTCTCTCCCTCGCCCACCTCGGCGATCTTCCCGTTTTCGATTTTTACATATCCCTTTTCGATCACACCGTACTCCTCAGTCATGGTAAAGATCTTTATTCCGTTGATAATCATACTTCCAAAAGGCGGTGGGCACCGCGGCCTTTCTTTTTATTTTAAAATAATGCACTACGGCAAAATAATGCGCCGCACCGATTGCAAAACACCTGCAAAACCCTCGGTGTTTCCGCATACTCACGGTGCGGCAGATATAATGATCATTCCGCGTTGTCGTTGCTGTAAAAAATAACCTCCTGGGGGTAACGAAGCCCCAGCTCGCTTTTGGCAATGTTCTCAATATACTCCTCGTCGAAGGGTTCATCCAGAGTTGCCTGAAGCTCCTCCGCATAGGTCTGAAGCTCGGATATCTCCGCCTCCAGCTTATCCGCCTCCTCCTTCAAGTCGTTCTTTTCAAGCTGAAGAAGCACAAGGGAGACAAGGCAGAACACGCAGAAAACAAGCATTGCAACCTTTTCAAACAATTTATTGGAACGTCTTTTCATGTTGAACCTCAATTCAAATACGAATCAATTTTTTCAGTTTTTTTCTCGTTCTCTCGGTGTATGCGCTTCGTTTCATGTCGCCGATGATGCGCAGAAGCACCCACACCGTATGGTGAATGAGCCACATTCCGCATCTTCTTATGACTCTGAACAAAAAACGCAGAGGCACGACAAGGACATAATGAATCACAGCCCGTATCAATCGGACGATAGCCTCGGAGAAAAAGATGACGACCCGCCCGACGGTATTGTGATAAAGGGCAAATCCCACAGCCGCCGACAGCAGAATGAACAGTCTGTGATCCCCGTAATTGAACCCGTAGGCAAAAAGGGAGACACCGACGGTGAGAAAGACCATATACACAAGATCAAGCAGGAAAACGGCAGGCTTCTTCACCCTGGAATTCCCGAGCATGATATGCACTATTCTAATT